>CALBET010000488.1 GCA_937888665.1 uncultured Acidobacteriota bacterium | reverse complement strand
GATCATCCGCTCCGACCCCACTCGGCAAGTCGACTTGAGCGCCGACCATGCCGCTCTCAACACAGCACTCTGCCAGCGTGACCGCCAATCCACCGTCCGAACCATCGTGCGCCGATCGAATCCACCGGCCGCGCGCCGCCTCAACCAGCAGTTCCTGCAAGGCCCGCTCGCGGTCCAGATCCACCGGGGCGGGTACGCCGCGCACCAAGCCGTGCGCCTGTTTCAAATACTCGCTGCCGCCGAGCCCACCGGCAGGATCGCCAAGCAGCACGATCTCCAGGCCGGGCTCCGGGAACACCCGGGTCAGCACCTGAGTGACGTCATCGAGCACCCCCACCACCCCGAGCACCGGCGTCGGGTAAATCGCCTGACCGTCAGTCTCGTTGTAGAGGCTGACATTGCCGCCGGTGATCGGCACGTCGAGGGCGCGGCAGGCCTCCGCGATGCCGTCGACCGCTTGTGAGAATTGCCACATGATCTCCGGACGCTCCGGATTGCCGAAGTTCAAGCAATTGGTTGCTCCGATCGGCACGGCGCCGGCGCAAGCCACGTTTCTGGCCGCCTCAGCCACCGCCAACCGACCGCCCTCGGCCGGGTCCAAATAGCAGTGCCGACCGTTCCCATCAAGCGAAAAGACCAACGCCCGCTCGGTCCCCTTGACTCGCACCACGCCCGCGCCCAACCCCGGCAGCACCACGGTGTTGGTCCGCACCATGTGGTCGTACTGTCGGTAGACCCAACGCTTGCTCGCGATCGCGGGCGTATCCAGCAGGTCCAACCAGATCCGCCTCGGATCGACGGGCGGGTCGAGCGTGGCCAAGTCGAGCTGTATCGCGTCATCGAGATACGCGGGCCGCGTGGTTGGCCGATCGTAGAGCGGGGCGCGGTCGGCGAGGGGGCGATTCGGGATCTCGGCCACCACCTCTCCCCGGTTGCGTATGCGCAGCAACCCATCGCCGGTGACCTCGCCGATACGAACCGCATGCAGGTCCCACTTCTCGAACACCTGCTCCACCTCGGCCTCGCGACCACGCCGCGCCACGAGCAGCATTCGCTCCTGCGACTCCGACAGCATGATCTCGTAGGGGGTCATGCCGGTCTCGCGCTGGGGCACGAGAGCCACGTCGATCTCGATCCCGACGTCCCCGCGAGCGCCCATTTCCGAGGTCGAACAGGTGAGACCCGCAGCACCCATGTCCTGGATACCCACCAGCGCGTCGGTGCGCATGACCTCGAGGCACGCCTCCAGCAGCAGCTTCTCCATGAACGGATCGCCCACTTGTACGGCGGGGCGCTTGTCGGCCGAGTGCTCGTCAAACTCAGCCGATGCCATCGTGGCACCGTGGATGCCGTCGCGACCCGTCTTGGCTCCGACGTAATAGACCGGATTGCCGGCGCCCGAGGCGAGCCCCATGGCCAACCCGTCCGCTTGCGCCACGCCGAGACAGAACACGTTTACCAGCGGATTGCCGGCGTAGGCTGGTTCGAACGCGATCTCCCCGCCAACAGTCGGAATGCCGATGCTGTTGCCGTAGCCAGCGATACCGGCGACGACGCCATCGACGAGCCGCCGGGTGGCCGGATCGTCAAGCTCCCCAAATCGCAGGGAATTGAGCAACGCGATCGGGCGAGCGCCCATCGTAAAAATGTCTCGGATGATCCCACCGACGCCAGTCGCGGCCCCCTGATACGGCTCTATGAACGACGGGTGATTGTGCGACTCGATCTTGAAAACGGCGGTGAGCCCATCGCCAATGTCGACCGCCCCGGCGTTCTCGCCAGGCCCCTGGACCACCCGTGGCCCATCCGTCGGAAACCGACGCAAATGCAACCGTGAACTCTTGTAGCTGCAGTGCTCCGACCACATGACCGAGAAAATGCCCAACTCGGTCATCGTCGGGTCACGACCGAGAATCTCCAACAGGCGTTGATACTCCTCGGGACTGAACCCGTGCGCGTCAATGGTGGTCTGATCGATAGACATGGATACACGCGAAAGGCTCACACCGCGCCAGTTGCGGCGAAAGTACTGATTACTGATTCGAGGATCACTCGACCGTCGGCGCTCCCGAGCATCGACTCACACGCGCGCTCCGGATGCGGCATCAGCCCCACGACGTTTCGCCCGGAACTGCAGACACCGGCAATCGCGCCAACCGACCCGTTCGGATTCGAGGCGTCGGATAACACCCCGTCGTCGGCGCAGTAGCGAAAAATCACCTGTCGGTTGGCTTCGAGGGCCGCGACCGTTTCCGGCGAGGCATGGAAGTTGCCCTCGCCGTGAGCAATAGGCAGGCGCAGCACTTGCCCGGCCACCGCACCCGAGGTGAACGGCGTGTCAGTCTGCTCGACCCGGACATGCACGTGCTCGCAGAGGAACTTCAAGCGACGGTTCCGTAACAACGCCCCCTCGAGCAACCCGGCTTCGAGCAGTACCTGAAATCCGTTGCAAATGCCGATCACCGGCCCGCCCGCGTTGGCAAACTCCCGCACGCAGGCCATCACCGGTGAGAAACGGGCGATCGCGCCGGTCCGCAGGTAGTCACCGTAGGAAAACCCGCCCGGCAGGACCACCACGTCGGCGCCACGGAGGTCTGCGTCCTTGTGCCACACGAATTCCGCCTGCTGTCCAAGAACGTGTTTCGCGGCGTGGTACGCGTCGTGGTCGCAATTTGAGCCGGGAAACTCGATAACCGCGAACTTCATGAGCCGTCGTCTCCGTCGACCTCGACGCGATAGCTCTCGATGACGGGGTTCGCCAGCAACTTGTCCGCGACCTCGGACACGGTCGACCGGGCCTCGTCGGCCGACGCGGCGGCGACATCCAGCTCGAAGTATTTACCCTGCCTGACATCATGCACGGACGCATACCCCATCGACCGTAGCGCCTCGACGATCGTCCTCCCCTGAGGGTCGAACACGGATGGCTTCAACGTGACAAATACTCGTGTCTTCATACTTAGTCGGGGCGCTGCCCCGAACCCCACGCGGGCGCTCCGCGGGGACCCCCACGGCCCCACGCCGCACCCGCGGGGCGCGCATTGTCGCGCGCCTCTTCAATTGTCGTCGGGGCGTTGCCCCGAACCCCACGCGGGCGCTCCGCGGGGACCCCCACGGCCCCACGCCGCAC
>CALBET010000487.1 GCA_937888665.1 uncultured Acidobacteriota bacterium | reverse complement strand
AGCCGATAAACAAGGGGTGCAAACGAGAATGCTGGCACGGTTAGACCTACACGTCCTGTTCATCGAACAGGGTGGGCAATGGGTCGCGCAGGCTCTCGAACACGACATCGTCGCGCAAGGACGGTCGATCGAGGACGCGAAACGGGCATTCGAGCAGACCTTGGCGGGCCAGGTTCAGCTCGACCTCATGAGAGGACGCGAGCCCGTAACGCACCTCGACCCAGCACCTGAGCAGTACTGGGTCGCCTACGAGCGCGTCAAAACCACGACGACCACAGCGGATCAACTGAATATTGCTGACCTCCCCCCGGCGTTCGTCGTCCAGGCGATCGCCGATCACCCGGTCGGACTGCCAACGTAGGAGCCGGCCGTGCAGGGGCCACTTCTACCGTTTGAGGAGTTGTCCCGCGCGCTCACCGCACGCGATGACTGTGAGCGCCTCACACTCATGGCGGCTGGAGCCATCACAGACCCCAGAGACGGAGCACCATGCTCGGCTCTGTACGCGTTCACTCGACGCGTCGGCGATCAACTCCTCGACGTGCCTGTGGCTGTCTATGATGACCGAATGCCGGTGACATCGGACCTACTGGACAACATCCTTCGCCGGCTGAAGCTTGACCGGGCCGACTTGGACCTCTAGTCGAGGCGCGCATGCTTGTAGAAGCGGAATGAGCACCCGCCGGTAGACCGCCTCGAATAGCTCCGGACGCCGCAATTGATCAGCGTGCCCGATCCCCTCTGTCAAGGGCGGACCAAAAGTAGACCACGGTGGCGGGGGAAAACTAGACCACCCAGGAGGTGGGGCGGAGTGTCCACGAGCGGCTGTGCGGGCGGAGTGGAAGCCCGTCTGCACAGCCGGCGGCGTCGCGGGGGGAGGCGCTCGGACACGCCGATCTCAAGCAAACGAGCACGTACCTGAACGTGACGCTGGGTGGACTGAAAGCGTCGATGCGCGCCCTGGATGAGACCCGCGGTTGCAAGAAAGTTGCAAGAACGTCAGAAAGCGAGCAACGGCTTTCGACTCCTGGAGTCGCGTTCAAAGACGATAAGCCATTGCCTCACTAGTATTGAAAAGTGGAGCGGGAGACGGGGATCGAACCCGCGACCAACGGCTTGGGAAGCCGTGACTCTACCACTGAGCTACTCCCGCTGATGCGCTGCTAACCGTCAGTGTGGCAATGACTTGACGGCGTCTTCCTGCTGCTCACGGCCCCCAGCGCCTGGCTGCCCAACGCCTCTGTGTGCCACTTTTGTGCCACTTTTTCCGCGTTTCTCCATCTCCAGCATCGATTCGCGGAGGTGGATCCGACTCGCGTTGAGGTAGGTATCGGTCGTGCTAATGCTGGCATGCCCGAGCAGTTCCTTCACGTGGTGCAACGGCAATCCCTGCTCCAGCCACCGAGAACCAGCCTCGTGGCGCAGGTCATGGAAACGCAAGTCTATCGTACGAAACGCGTCCCGTGAATCAGGAGCCAGCCCATGCCGCACCCAAGTGGGGGAGTGGCCGTGCGCCTTCAGCACGGCCGTCTCCCACGCCTTCTGCTGGCTCGTCAGGCGATGCCCGACCTCGTCGCCGAACACATACCCCTCTGGGCCGATTGGATGACCAGCCGGGTCATGGCGTCCCATCTCAAGCACCGCGCGCAGCCGCGCGACGATCGGGATGTGCCGTAGCTTGCGGGCCTTGGCTTTGCGCGCCTGGATCCGGAGTTCTCCGCGCGTCAGATCGACGTCCGCCCACTGGAGCGACAGCAACTCACCGA
>CALBET010000486.1 GCA_937888665.1 uncultured Acidobacteriota bacterium | reverse complement strand
TGGTCGTACTTCATCGCGTCCATTCTCGGTGTCCTCGCGTTCCCGCCGCTGACGGCCGCGGCGATCATGCTGCTGTTCGACCGGCATCTCGGTACCAGCTTTTTTCTGCCGGCCGGGCTCGTCATCGGCGGCAAGGTCCTCTCTCACCAAGGGGGATCGCCGTTGCTCTGGCAGCACCTGTTCTGGTTCCTGGGGCATCCGGAGGTGTACGTCCTCATTCTGCCGGCGCTGGGCATTGCCGCCGACATCTTGCCGGTGTTCACGCGCAAACCACCGTTCGGGTACCGCGGGTCGGTCTACTCACTCATGGCAGTCGGCGCGCTCAGCATGATTGTCTGGGGACACCACATGTTCGTCAGCGGGATGAGCCCGTTCACCGGCGAGTACTTCTCGCTGGCGACGTTGCTCATCACCATTCCGATGGCGATCTACGGGGTCAACATGCTGGGCAGTGTCTGGGGAGGCGCCGTGCGGCTGAAGTCACCGATGGTGTGGGCCCTGGGGGTGATCGCACTGTTCGGCAGCGGCGGTTTCGGTGGGATCTATCTGGGTAACGCCACGGCCGACATGCAGCTCCACGACACCTACTTCGTCGTCGGCCACTTCCATCTGATGATCGGTGGGGTGACGATGTTCGGCATGTTCGCCGGCCTCTACTACTGGTTCCCAAAAATGTTTGGGCGTTGCATGCACGAAGGACTCGGCAAGGCACACTTCTGGGCGACGTTCATCCCGTTCTTCATGGTCTTTTTCGCGCAGCATTTCCAGGGACTGCAGGGGATGCCGCGTCGCTACTACGCATTCTCGACCTACGAGTACCTGCGGGAGGCGGCGGCCCAGAACGGGGTCATTTCCATCCTGGCGATGACGCTCATCGCGGGACAGTTGATCTTCCTGGGGAATTTCCTGTGGAGCCTGTTCCGGGGCCGCGTGGCCGGGGAGGATCCGTGGCAGGCGAACACGCTCGAGTGGACGGTGCCATCGCCACCGCCGCACGGCAACTTCGCCGCGCCGCCGACCGTCAGCCGCTGGCCGTACGACTACAGCGTCGAAGGCGTGAGCGAGGACTACGTGCCTCAGACGGTGAGGGCGGCCGAGGTGGCCGTCACGTCGTAGCGGCTCGCAGGGACGACTGAGGAGACTTGATGACCACGCTGCGCGCCACAAGCACCTGGATTGACCCGGGACACGCTGAGCGGGAGCAACTCGTCCAGCTCGGCGTGTGGATGTTTCTGGCCACCGTCGTGATGCTCTTCGCCGCGTTCACCAGCGCCTACATCGTCCGCCGTGCCGGCACCGACTGGCGCCCGATCGCGATGCCGTCGGTGCTGTGGCTCAATACCATTGTTCTTGCCGCCAGCAGCCTCGCCGCGGAGTTCGGCCACCGCGCCGCCGAACGCTCTCGATGGGGCGCGGCGCGCGCGGGGTTCATCGGCGCCGTGCTGCTTGGGGTCGCGTTTCTGGGCGGCCAGCTCGCCGGCTGGCGCGCACTCGCGGAGCTGGGGGTGTTCGTGCCGACGTCACCGCAGGCGTCGTTCTACTACATGTTGACCGGGGTGCACGCCGTGCACCTCATGGCCGGTCTAGTTGTCCTGCTGGTGACGCTGCCCTCTCTTCGCGCGGCGAGCGGGCCGACCGGCAGCGCCGTGTCTCCCCGGATCCGCGCGAGGCTGGCGGCGACGTTCTGGCATTTCTTCGGCGCGCTCTGGGTGTATCTCTTCTTGCTGTTTGCCTGGTTCTAACTGGTGGCTTGTTCAACTGACTACGAAGCGGGTACAAGGGCGCGCGACAATGCGCGCCCCGCGGGCCCGGAGTGGGGCAATGGGGCCCCCGCGAGGGCCCGCGTGGGGTTCGGGGCACAGCCCCGTCTAAGTTATGGAAACAACCGCGCCGATCGTTGACCGCTGGGGTGGAGGCACCTGTCCGTTCGATGCCGGCTGGAAGAAGGTGATGATGTGGTCTTTCATCATCACCGATGGTCTGCTCTTCGCCGGCTTCCTCGGGGGCTACGGCTACGCGCGCACCATGGCGACCGTGTGGCCGGACCAGTCGACGGTCTTCACCCTGCCGTTTATCGCCGCGATGACCTTCGTGCTCATTTCGAGCAGCGCCACCATGGCCAGCGCCGTCTGGTCCGCGCAGCACGGTCAGCGCGCCGTCGCGGTCCGCTACGTGTGGCTCACGCTGGTCGGCGCGGTCCTGTTCCTTGGCATGCAGGCCTACGAATGGACGCATCTCATCGAGGCGGGCGCCACCCTGAGCGGCAACCCGTGGGGCGACGCCCTGTTCGGCGCCTACTTTTTCGTCACTACCGGGTTTCACGGCAGCCATGTGCTGATCGGCGCCATCGTACTGTTGGTCCTCGGTATCAATCTCGCGCGTGGGCGGTCAACGACGGAGAACGTCGAAATGGCCGGGCTGTACTGGCATTTCGTCGACCTCGTGTGGGTGTTCATCTTTACCTGCTTCTACTTGCTGTGAAGGCGTCGGTCGCACCGCGATCGGGACCGCCTGACGGGAGCCGCCCATGACAGACCATGCGGACATCGGCCTCAAGACCTACTGGGTCACCTGGGGCATATTGCTCGGGCTGACGCTGCTGATGATTGTGCTGGACCAGACGCCGATGGCGCGTCAGTTGTTCGTCGTGGTCATGCTGGCCGCCATGTCGGTGAAGGCCACGCTCATCGCCGGGACGTTCATGCACCTCAGAGCCGAACGCCTGGCGCTGATGCTGATGGTCGTGGTTGGACTGTTCGTCACCGGTGCGATCCTCTTCGGCCTGATCGTGCCTGATGCGTTCAGGATTCTTGAGATGAACTCCAGGTGAATCAATGACACCAAGACCCCGACGCATCTCGCTCGGCGTGCTCACGGTGGTGCTGGGTGTGCTCGCCTGCGGGTTCGTCTGGCCCGAGACTGTCGAGGCCCAGTGTTCGATGTGTCGACGCGCCTTTGATTCCCCAGAGGGGAGGCAGTTGGTGGCCGCGTTTCGGTCCGGCATCCTGTTTCTGCTCGCGGCGCCGTTCGTGGTGTTCGGCGTGGTGGCGACACTGGCGGTGCGGGGACAACGCCGCGGCGGCCGGTCTGTGCCCGATCCGTTGGAGCCGGTCTAGAAGCTGCCAGGGTCTCCTTGTGCGGTGCGCGTGATCGACCAACTGAGGCATTTTGACCCCGTCGTTCAGGCGCTGCTCGCCGGCGTCGCCACGTGGGGGGTGACGGCTCTTGGCGCCGCCCTCGTGTTTTTGACTCGACGCGTTTCCGCGGCGTTGCTCGATGCCATGCTCGGCTCTGCCGCGGGAATCATGATCGCGGCGAGTTTCTGGTCGCCACGATGATGACGCTGGTCGGTTTCGTGGTGATGATGGTGCTGGACGTCGGCCTTGGCTAACGGCGTGTGCAGTGGACTCCGCCGCGTGGCGCGACGGGTCACAGAGAGTCGTGAAGACGACGGGAAACTTTTCGGCGCCGCTACGAGATTTTCCCCACGCCTTGGCGGCGCGCGACCGGCAATTCCCCCCCACTGGCGCGAAGTCGGCGCGTGACTGACCCCGGCGGCGAAGAAACACCTGGATCGAAGTATGCAATGTCCCGGATCGGGCGCGTGGGAGGGCACACTCGATCAGCCGAGCCTGCACAGCCAGTGGCACGAACGTTCAAGGAGGAGAGACCAATGCGAGCAGCGCTTCTCGTGGTGATGATGATCGGCTTGACGGCAGGCAGCGTAGGGGCACAGACGTCTCTGGAAACGCCGCCCGTCGGAACCTTGGCCCAAATCATGCGCGGTATCTATTTTCCCAACTCGAACATCATCTTCGACACCCAGATGCGGGATCCGGACGCGCCGCCGGAGGAGAATGCCGCCGGTGGGACCGTCAGTAGCACATTCTCTGGCATCTACACCGGCTGGCAGGTCGTCGAGAACGCGGCACTGGTGCTGGCCGAAGGCGCGAGTCTCATCAACAAGCCGGGGCGCCCGTGCGAGAACGGCCGGATGGTGCCAAACGAGCGGTACGATTGGTTGAAGTATTCGCGCGAGATGACTGACGTCGGTTGGGCGATCTACCAGGCGGCACTAGAAAGGGATCAGGAGGCGGTCGGCGAACTGACGAACAACCTCGCGGAAGCGTGCGACAGCTGTCACCGCGTCTATCGGAGCAATGCGCAAGGGGCCGCGCTACGCTGTCTCGGAAGCGGCATTGTTCTTCCCAATTGACCGCGTGAACCGGGTGTCGAACTGCCGGCAACTCGGCGCTGATGGCAGATGGTTTGCTTGAGGTTGGGGTATGACCGATCTTCGAAGCCCGGAGCCGCGCGTGCCCCATCTGCGCACTGTCGTGGTGGCCACCGATTTCAGCCCGACATCTGAGTTGGCGGTTGACTATGGCTGCGATCTGGCCGCCACGTTCGATGGCACGGTGCACCTGCTGCACGTGGTAGAAAACCCTCGCCTCGGACCTGGCAGCGCCGAAATCTGGGGCTTTTCACTACCAGCTCTTGTCGAGCGGCTCGAGCGATCCGCGGAGACCCGTCTGGCCAGTATGGTTTCGGATCGAGCGTCGGCGGCTCCGATCGTACCGGTCGCGCGGGTGGGAGAGCCGTTCGTGGAGATCGTCCGATACGCCCGAGAACAGCAGGCCGATCTACTGGTACTCGGCACACACGGGCGAGGCCCGATCGCGCACATGTTCTTGGGGAGCGTGGCAGAAAAGGTGGTGCGCACCGCGCCCTGCCCGGTCCTCACCGTGCGCCCGCCGGACCATACGTTCACCATGATTTAGGACCTGGGCTCGCTGCGGTCACCACGCGGCCGCTTCGAGGGAGACCCCTGAGAGCCCCACTCCGCGGTCGCGGGGCGCGCAGTGTCGCGCGCCCACGATGCTTGGGGTTTGCCGCGTGGCTCGTGATGCAGCCGATTCTGGACGTCGCTCGGACGCTCGGACTGCACCCCGCCGACGTCACGGTGTGGGGGGAGGCGAAAGCGAAGGTCTCTCTGGCCGCGCTGACGCGACACCCGTCACGGGGGCGCCTGATCCTCGTGTCCGCGATGACGCCGACCCCGGCCGGTGAGGGCAAGACCACCACCACGATCGGTCTGGTGCAGGGGCTGCAGGCCATCGGTTGTCGCGCCTGCGCGGTGCTGCGCGAGCCGTCCCTGGGGCCGACGTTCGGGCTCAAAGGTGGCGCCACCGGCGGTGGCCTCGCCACGCTCGAGCCGGCCGACGACATCAATCTGCATTTCACGGGTGACTTCCACGCCATCACGGCGGCGCACAATCTGCTGGCGGCGCTCCTCGACAACCACCTGCACCGGGGGAACCGGCTGGGAATCGATGTGCGGCGGGTCCTGTGGCGCCGCGTCCTCGACGTGAATGACCGAGCGCTGCGCCACATCGTCGTGGGTCTGGGCGGACCGCTGGCCGGCGTGCCCCGCCAGAGCGGATTCGACATCACGGCCGCCTCGGAGGTGATGGCCGCGCTGTGCCTGGCCGACGACGTCGACGATCTCCGTGGTCGGCTCGGTCGGATGGTGGTGGCGCTGACGTCCAACGGCGATCCGGTGACGGCGACCGACCTGCGGCCAGCGTGACGCGCCGTTCGCCGTCTGCGACGGCCACGCGCGCGGCGGAG
>CALBET010000485.1 GCA_937888665.1 uncultured Acidobacteriota bacterium | reverse complement strand
ACCGCTTACGCAATCTGGCAAGAGTAGACTCTTGTCACGGTAGGAACAACCCTTTTCGGGCAGCCCCAGCAAGGATCGAAAGTCCGCGGCGCGGAGTTCAACATGAAGATTTTCTACAAGGATGCGATGGCTCCGGTCGATCTGCCGGGCAACTATTCCAAGTCGCCGAGCAAGCCGCGCAGGTTCGTGGAGTTCCTGCGCAACACCGCCGTGAGTGACCACGTGGGGGTGAGCGACAACTTCGGCCCGGTCAACCGAGACCACATGCTACTGGCGCACGAGGAGCGCTATGTGGACGCGTTCCTCACTGGCGAGGGCTACCTAGCCAGTAGCAGCGGCCTCAAATGGTCGCCGGAGTTCCGCGACTCCGTGCTGTTGACCAACGGGTGTCTGCTCCACGCGATCGAGTCGGCGGTCGACGGACCCGGCAACCTGACGATGGCGCCGGTCAGCGGTTTTCATCATGCGCGCCCGTCTGGTGGCAGCGGCTTCTGCACGCTCAGCGGGCAGGTGATCTCGGCTCTCGAGCTGTACGGGCGGCGTGGTCTGCGGGGAGCGTGGGTCGATCTGGACGCCCACTTCGGTAATTCGATCGGCGACTCGGTCGGGTTCGCGCCAGATCTCGCCAAGGCGATCCCGGTGAACATCAACCCGACGGGGAGCGGCGAACGCTACCTGCACGACCTGACGGACAGTATGTGTGACCTGCGGGCGAGGGTCCTCAATGGGGAGATCGACTACATCTGCGTGGCCCACGGGGCCGACTCCCACGAGTGGGACCAGCTGGGTGGGCAGGTGACGACGGATGAGTGGCTCCGGGCGAGCGAGATCACCTACAACATGATCGCGCTCCTTCGGACGGACATGCCTTCCTTCCCGGTCACTCTGTCGCTGTTCGGTGGCTATCGGGACGACCACCCCGAGTCCGTGCTCGGCCTGCACACGATGGATGTGGCGAGCGCGCTACGGAACCTGGGCGGGGTTGAGGGGCTCGACCACTACCGAGAGGAAGTCCGGCATCCCTAGCCACAACGCCAGTCACTTGGGCTTCTCCGTCTTTGACAGAGGCTGCAGCGGTCTTGCGGGATTGCGCTTGTAGCGGCCCATCCTCACCTAGACCTATTTGTTGTACCGCCGCTCAGTCCTCCGGGCCAGCAATGGCGCGGACTCAAGTTCGCGGTCGAGCGTGGCCAGATGTCGGGACAGATCGGCCGGTGATCTTGCCCACGCCGTGACGATTAGGAACGCTCGAATCAGGCGAAGCAAGAACACGGAGATCATGCTGCGCCCCTGAATATTCAAGCTCCGGGCGGCCACGGCACTACGATGGCGCATCAGGTTGAACGCGAGGAGAATGCGCATATTTCCTGCCGAACGCCGCCGCGACTTCGACTCCGAAGCGACTCGCGGCGCTCCGGCATGTGGGTCTTCAACTCGTCGTAGGTAATCTCGATCTCCCGCCGTTCGTCGTGCAGCACGATCACCGCGTTGACGCCCGTCACCGGGCACCCTAGCCTTCCGCAACTCATCCGGCCTCTGGAGGACACCTTGTCGCGTAGATTTGACCGTAGTCGTCAGTTCTCGGTGACCGATCGGCTGCCCTATATCGCCGATACCAACGACTCCGCCGTCGAACTTTCGAGTCTCGATGTGAAGGTCCTGGTCACCGGACTCTTCGCGGAGACGACCCAGATCCTCCGCCTCAATAACCCCAACGATCGTGACCTCGAAGGCTCGCTCTGCTTCCCGCTGCCGGACGCAGCCGTTGTGTGCGGGTATGCGATCGACATCGATGGTCAGCTCGTCGACGGCGTGGTCGTACAGAAGGAAGAGGCTCGGCGGATTCTCGAAGCCGAGATTCGCAAAGGCGTCGACCCCGGCTTGATCGAACAGGTCCAGGGCAATGTTTACCGTGCCCGCATCTACCCGCTGCCAGCTAGAGGCGGTCGAACCGTCAAGATCGTCTACATCTGTCGCCTCGCGGTGGAAGGCAACGATGCCGCATACCACCTTCCTTTGGGCCACGCCGAGGGCGTCGACGACGTCTCTCTTCGAGTGGAGGTGAGCCAGACGCCGGTCGCGCCGTCTGTGGCTGGCGGGCTCGGTAATCTCACTCTGAATCAGTTCGAAAATCGCTGGGTGGCCGAGGCGACGCTGAGCAAGGGCACGCCCACCGAGGACCTGCTGGTTCGGCTGCCGAATCTGCCGGACCACGTCACGGCAGTCGAGCGGTTCGGCGATCAGGACTTCTTCTGTATCAGCAGCAAGACTCGTAGCGGCGACGCTGGGGCCACAAGCCGGTGGGAGCCGGAGCGGGTCGCCGTGTTGTGGGATGCATCTGGAAGCCGTCAGAATATCGACCGTGACATCGCGTTTCTCGAGGCCCTGGCCGCCACATGGCGACGAGTGGCGTTCGACGTGCGAG
>CALBET010000484.1 GCA_937888665.1 uncultured Acidobacteriota bacterium | reverse complement strand
CAGGATGCCGAGCACCACCAAACACAGCAGAGACATCTCCATACCGTTGCCGGTCTCTGAGCGGACGGGTCCCAGAAGGAACACCAGAAGCGTGATCCACCAGGCAGCCCGGGGCACGGCCGGTTGAACCAGGCGATAGAACAACACTGCTGCCACCGCAGAGCATAGACCGGCCGCCAGCTGCGAACCGAAGTGAAACCAGTAGAAACCTTCCACGCCGGCCGCATACAACCCGGCCATCAGAAGGAACCACAGCGGACTGGTCGCTCCCTCAACCTGTTCCGACACCGTAGTCAGCCCGATGTGTCCGGTCTCGGCGAATGTTCGTGCGAACGCGAGGGTGATGTAGCCGTCGTCCCACGTCTCCGTGCCGACAGCGACCGCAATTGCCAGGTGGGCGAAGAACACAGTGAAGAAGACCTGAACCGAGGAGCGCTCCCGACGCCCCTGTGTCGAAGGCCGCCCCGCGGGATCAATCACGGGGACACATTATGCCAGAAACACATATCACCGGTGCCGGTTGAACTTGGGCGTGGGAGCCGTACGCCGCTTACCGGTTTGCGCATCGGTACAGTCGGCTTGCGTGTGGTCGACCGTGCTGGTGTTGGCAATCGCCGTCAACTTTGAGCCGACGCGAGTCGGCCTGTTACCAATGCTGCTAGCGCGAGAACGACCGCTTCTCCAACTGCTCGCCTACCTGCTCGGTAGCCTTTCGATGACCGTGGGATTCGGGCTGTTGGTGCTATTCGTACTGCATCGCAACCCGTTAGGGACTGATAGCGCGAACGGCGGCAGAGCCCAGGTCGCCGTCGGCGTGATCGCAGTGGTCATTGCCGCCGCTATGGCGGCGAGCTTCCTCCTGAATCATCGCCGCGGCCAGCGCAACGAGTTAACTAACAAACGCCGGGCCGCAAACAGACTTGTGAGCACGACTCGCGCGATCTTGGGCAGGGGAAGATCGCCCTGGTTTTCGGGATTCGTGGGGATTGGCGTCGGGCTACCGTCGGTGGATTACCTTGCCCTACTTGTCGTTATCGGTGCATCAAGAGTCTCGCCCTTCGAGCAAGCCGGGGCTCTGTTGACCTTTGTCACCGTCGGTAATCTGGTCGTGCTGGCACCGCTCGTAGGCTTCCTAGTGGCGCCGGCCCGTACGAGCGCGACCCTGGAACGATTCGGAACCTGGGTCCGGTCGCGAAGCAAATTGGAATACGCCGGCTTCTTGGCTCTGATCGGCTCCCTGCTGATCGGACTCGGCTGGCAGAACCTTTAAGACGATCCATCGCCGACGCGAACGCCGAACTCCGCCAACGTCTGCTCCACCACACCGCGAAGGCGGGCCTTGAAGTTCTCGGCGTCTAGTTCTGGGCGAGAAGAGGATCAAGAAGAGTGCCTATCACGGGGCCAGCACGGTCCCCCGCGACACCTTCTCGACGAGAAGGTGTCACAATTTTGGTTGTCCTGAGCCGCCGCATTACCGACCGCAGCGGACTCCCGATGCGCAACGCCAAGCGGTCGGTATCCAGCGCATAGAAAAGCCGAGCGAAGAAAAAATTTTGGAAAACCCGTGGCACGGTATCATCTTCGTGAAATGTCAAAGACCTCCACGAACCCACCCGATCGCTGTGTCTGCGGTTTGCAGCAGGCGGCCGGCGGTGCCAGGCCGCGCCGGCGCCGGGGTGCGACGGCCTTGGCCGCCGGTGCCACCGTGGTCGCGGCGGCACTCGCCCACACGCCTCCGGTAAAGCCGAGCGAGATCGAGTTGCTGTCCACCGTTAATGCCTTGATCATGGCGGGTACCGACATGCACGTCGTCGATCAATCATGGGTTGACATGGCGATCGACGGCTACATCCGTCCGTCGCTCGGCGGGGACTACACCGGGATTCCGGTAGTCACGCCGGCCCAGTTCTGGCCATTCGGCGGCCCCGACGACATGCTCTTCGACCTTTCGGTCCTCGCCGGAACCAGGGGGATCGACGCGGCGATCGACGCGACGACGGACTCGACCGTCGTCTTCGGCTACTCCCAGAGTGCTGTTATCGCGACCGCGGCGAAGCGGCGTCTCGCCGAACGTTCGGCGGACGCCGCAAACGCGGAGAGCAAGCCGCCGGTGTCGTTCGTGATGCTCGCCAACCTCAACCGACCGAATGGCGGACTCAACGCCCGGTTCCCCGGAGCGTTTATCGAGGAACTGGGCTGGACATTTTCCGCAGCCACTCCCACGGACACCGGCTTCACCACGGTTGACGTGGCACGACAGTACGACCTCTTTGCGGACTTTCCGCGCTACCCGCTGAACCTGATCGCCGACGCGAACGCCGTGGTAGCTCTGTTCTATGGCGCGCATGACTACTCGAGCGTCACGCTGAATCCAGCTGACCCGCGTTATGACCCCAACACCGTCGTCGAGCAATTCGGCGACACCACCTATTACTTCATCCCCACCCCGCTGCTGCCACTGCTGCGACCACTGCGCGATTTAGGTTTCGACCCAGTGCAGCTCGATGCCGTCGAACCGGCGATGCGGGTGCTCGTCGAGTTCGGTTACGACCGCAGC
>CALBET010000483.1 GCA_937888665.1 uncultured Acidobacteriota bacterium | reverse complement strand
GATGGCGCGCCAGCGTCGAATCTGCCGCGCGTCGTCGGCGGTCCGGCGGCCCATGTAGCAGCGGCAATACCACTGGAACCACCCGCGCGGATCCTGCTCGTGGATCCAGCCCTTGCGCCGCCAGACGGCGAGCGACTGCGACGCGTTCACGCCGAAGCAGTTCAGGCGCGGGTCGTGCCGCTCGGCGCACAATCTGGCGCCGGCGAACCAGCTCCGCGGAAACTCCCCATGCCCGTCGGTCATGTACTTCCCGCCGAACACGCCCAGTCTCAGCATCTGCCTGGGGGTCAGATCCGGGGTGAAGGCGGGTGCGAAGTTGCGGCCGACCGGCTCGGTACGCCAGTAGACGTAGCCGTGCTGCATCCGGTCGTCGACGACGACCTGTTTCTTCATCGCGTCTCACACGTGGTTGCGCAGCATCAGCTCGACCGGGTGCGGCTGCAGATACACCTGACCGGCCAGATACGGCACCCCGCAACGGCGGATGTGATGGCCGAACAAGGTGAGCGGCACCACCAACGGCACGCGCTCGCCCGCGTAGTCCTCGATGAGGGCGAGCAGCTCGGCCCGGCTCTCAGGGTCGAGGGCCTGCTTGAAATATCCCAACATGTGCTGGAGCACGTTGGCCTGCCGTCGCGGCGTGGCGATGGTCTTCAGGGCCTGCATGAAATCGGAGGCATAGCGCTCCTGGAACCCGCGCCGCGCCATGGACTTGCCGGACGCCACGAGGCGACCCAGGCGCTGATAGGCCTCTGGCTTGTGGGCCATGAGCGTCAGTTTGTGGGCCGTGTGAAACCGCACGATCTGCCCCATCGTCCAGCGCGGGGCAAAGAGCGTCTGCAGCCGCTCCTCCTGCGTGACGTATCAGCGGCGCGTGTTCAGGCTCGCGGCTGGTTGGTGGCGAACAGGTACCGATGAATGCGCCAGGAGCCGCTCTCGCGTCTGAACACGAACAGCTCGTTGTTGCCTTCGTCGACCTCGATACCGGCTGCGAGGATCGTGGTGCGGCCAGCTGAACTGGTGCGCGCCCATGCCCAGTCACCGGCCTCCTGGGTCTCGTGGATCTCGAACGCGACGTTCAGCTTGATGGTGTCGAAGACCTGCCGGTACCCGGCACGCACGGCGTCTCGACCTACCAGCGCTGGCGCGTGCTGCGGCATGAAGACGGGGTCGTTGCCGTACAGCGCAAGGATCCCTTCGATGTCGTTCGCGTTGAGCGCGGTTTCGTACGTCTTGAGTAGTGTTTCAATGCTCACGGCGTCTCCCCTCTGGCGAATCGCGTCGCCCTCACGTCACGTTGACTCTCGACGTCAATGTGACACCGTTCCACAATCAGAACAATAGACAGAAATGACAAACTCTGTTGCAATAATGGAACAGTGAGCACACGTCCCGATCTCGCGGCCATGGCGTTATTCGCCCGGGTCGTGCAGCACGGCGGCTTCTCGGAGGCGGCCCGCCGCGTGGGCGTTCCGGTCTCCACGCTCAGCCGGAAGATCAGCGCGTTGGAGACGTCACTGGGCGTTCGACTACTCGAACGGACGACGCGGGCCGTCAGCCCCACCGACGCGGGGCGGGAGTTTCTGCCCTATTGCCAGGAGCTCCTGGAAGCGGCGAACGGCGGACAGGCCGCCCTGGAACGGCGGCAACAGGATGTCACGGGGACGCTCCGCCTCGCGGCCCCACCCAGCCTGTCCGATGTACTGCTCGTCCCGCTGGTCGAAGGCTTTCTGCAACGGCACCCCGGGGCATCGGTGAAGGTGCTCGTGACGGACCGGCACCTCGACCTCGTCGAGGACGAGGTCGATGTGTCGCTGCGCGTGGGTCGCCAGACTGAGAGCAGCCTGATTGTCAGGACGCTGACACGCTATCGCCACGTGCTGATCGCCGCGCCATCGTACCTGGCCAGCGCGGGTCGACTCGGCGATCCGTCGGACCTGGGAAGCCACAGTGTCCTGGGCTTCAGCAAGTGGTTCGGCGATCTGAACTGGAAGCTGTCGAGGGACGGCGAGACCGAGTCTCTTCGGCTGAGGCCGCGGCTGGCGCTGAACGACTACGCCGGCGTCATCAGAGCCGCAGTGGACGGCATGGGCATCGCCGAGGCGCCGTCCATCATCTGCCAGCAGGAGCTCCGACACGGGTCGCTCATCGTGCCGCTACCGGCCTGGCAGTTCGAAGAAGTCGACCTGTCGGCGTACTACCTCAGCCGGCGCCATCGCTCTCGCGTGGTGGAGCTGTTCCTTGACCATTGCGTCGCCAACATCGCCCGGATCCTGGAGTCGGGGACGGCCACCGAAGTGTCGCGACCACAGGCCAAAGGGAATCGCCGGCTCTCGCGTGGCGTCTCGTGAACCGGACGCGCGACATCTCACGACAAATGCGGCGATCGCCCGAAGTCGAATCCTCCAGCAGCGCTCGTCGCGCCTGGCTCCCGGCATCGGGCAGCCGCGTCGCCGTCAGCCTCTTCAAGGCACGCCTCGAGGTAGGTAGGCGGCCATCTCCTCAGGGGTCCTGAGATGTCCTGCCACTTCGTACCGGACGGTCACAGTTCTCTTCTTCATCAGCTACTCCGACAAGCCGCGCGCCAACCGCAGCGCGGCTCTGATGTCGGACACTCCCTCGCCAACCGATGCGACGTCGCCTGGATTGCCCGCTGCCAGGCGTTCGATGCACGCCTGGATTCGTGCACGGCCGCGCACGTCGCGCAAGGCATCCAGCCATCGCGCGAAGCGGTCGGTCCGACGCACCTCGACCATCGCTCCGGACTGTAGCCGTGTGGCTACACATGTCAAGAGCCGCGATCGAGCCGCGGTCGACGCTGCCGGCTGCCCCGACCGCCCGAGACGACCGCGAGGAACGAGTTCCTGCTGCGGTATTCCGGCCTGAGGATGCAAGACGCGGCCTGTCTAGCGGAGTCGTCTCAAGAACGGCCGGCTCTTCCTGTATACGCAGAAAATAGGATCGCCGGTCTACCTGCCGCTGCCGCCCGCCGTGATGACGGCGCTCAAGAACACGCCGAACGCGCATCCCGACTACGTCTTCTGGGACGGCCGCAGTGAGCGAGAAACCACGGTCAAGAGCTGGAATCGAGTGTTCCGGAAGATCTTCGCGACGGCAGAACCGCC
>CALBET010000482.1 GCA_937888665.1 uncultured Acidobacteriota bacterium | reverse complement strand
CCCCCTCATGCTTCTGGTGTCACGAACGCGTTGTCGCAGCGGAAGATCCACACCCAAGAGTGCGAGCGTGCATTCAAGCACGTCATCCGAGTGTCCGCCAAAGCTGAGGCGGGAGACGGGCTGGCTGGCCGCGCTTTGGGTGGCCTGCTCAACATAGGGCTCGCGTTCAGTGGGGATGGTGATGAGGCGGTCAACTCGTGCATGTCGAACAGCAGTCGAGGCGAGGTGCGTTGTATTCTGGGAGCGAATACGACGGGTGAAGTGGAGGCATGCGACTGGCTTCGCTCAAGCAGGTAGTTGGTTCGAACGTATCAACGACTTTGAGATGTGATGTCTGATGAATTACCGAACATCATCCCCGGGGTTTGTTGAGATGCACGGCGTCGCGAAACGTGTGTACGAGGAGATGAGGTTGCCTAGTCTGGTCGCACGACCTCACCCTCTTGAACCTGAACCGCCCGATGCGGGCCGGCATGCGGGTGGTGTGGGATGGGCTCCGCAGGGACTGTCCCTGCGGAGCCCATCCCGATCGCAATTCCTCCAGTTTCCACGAGGAGCTTCTGCCCAATGCCCAACTTCGAGATCTTAAATGCCACGGGCAGAGCCACCTCGCCTCTTCTCGTTCACATCCCTCACAGCTCGACCTCGATTCCCGAGTTCTACCGACGTCAGCTGCTTCTCACCGAAGCGGGTCTCGACCGCGAACTCCTCGCGATGACCGATCGCTACACCCGCGAACTGTTTGCCGAGCACGCGGTCGCCAAGGGCGGCAGCGCGTTCGTGAACCGACTCAGTCGCCTGGTGTTCGACCCCGAGCGCTTTGAGGACGACGCCCTCGAACAGATGTCCCAGATCGGGATGGGAGCCGTCTACATGAGCACGTCGGCTCTCCGTTCCCTACGAGGGTCCGAATTTTCCGCGGACGACCGCGAAGCAATTCTGCGCGACCTCTTTCGGCCGTATGCCGAAGCCCTCTCGCTCGAAGTTTCGAACCAGCTCGACCGTTTTGGACGCTGCCTCATTATCGACGCGCATTCATTTCCATCGAAACCGCTCCGTTACGAGGGTTCCACGCTCCCACGCCCTGACCTCTGCATCGGATATGATGGATTCCACGCGTCGGAACCATTCATCGCCGCCCTCGAGCGAACCGGACGCAAGTTTGGATGGTGTGTTGGTCGCAACACCCCTTTCTCAGGGAGCTATGTTCCCCTCGCGCACTACAGAAAAGACCCGCGAGTCGTTTCCGTCATGCTCGAGATCAATCGAAGCCGCTACATGGACGAGGCGACTGGCGAGCGCGCCTCCACATTCGAAGCAACAAGGGAGCTTGCAGGCCGAATGATCGGAACCGCAATGTTATTCGAAGCTTTTCGCAACGCGCGTTTCCATACTAAAATTCCAGACGGTGACCTTTGCATCCGAGTCGGAGAGCGAAGTCCCAGACTCGATGCGCTCCTCGAGAGTAGGGGCCACCAAAGCTGGGCCTACATCACGGCATACAATCCGAACGGGCAGAAAGCGTCCGACAGCGCAAACGAGCGGGCGCAGAATGAGCTCGCCCAGGAGTTGACCTCTCAAGGCTTAGTTTCCTACCCGGGTGAAGCTACGGCAGATATCGGCGACTGGCCACCCGAACCGAGTCTCTTGATTATCGGCGTGACCGAGCCTCAGGCACTGGAACTCGCAGGCCGGTATGAACAGGCCGCACTTGTCGTCGGCGACTCAAATCAGCCCGCTCGTCTTCTGGCATGCGATTCCAGGTAGAAACCAAAGTGGTTTCACATTCCAGCGAATGAAGAGCGACTCCCGCACGATGGGCATCATCAGGCGAGCCTGACTAGAATGTTTTCACAGTCGCAACGTGACTTCCGCACCAAGAGACCGGCAAGTAGACCCAAAAGAGCGCTCTCCCTGTGGTGTGGCGCTCAACACTCCCGGCCGTCTCAGAGAATCGAGCATGCAGAATTGACGCACTCAGCTCCTCAAACACAGCTTCGCAAAGCGAAGTTGCTGCTTTCGCTGCCGCAGCAACCGATATCACCGATCCATCCGGCTGAAGGCGTCCCACGTCGCTCACGCCTTTGGGGAACGTCCGCTGAGCCACTTCTTCCATTGTGTAAGCACGCACGACCATCGGTTGCGCCGATCTAGGCTGAGCCTCGCGCGCCAGCCTCCGCCCGTCGGCCGAAACCATCAACAGAAGTCGTACACCGACGCCCCGCAGCACCGGTCTGGAATCGAGCGATGGTTCAGTCTATTTAGCGATTTGCCTTGCTGTGGGATGAAAACAGCGATGAACGGCCAAGCCACGGTGCGGTCCTTCACTGGGGAGACAGCGCCGCTGCAACATCAGCGGTGAGCGCATCGAAGTCGCAATCGGGGTTGGATTTCAATGCTTTGAGAGTCTTTAATACCACTTCAATTTGCGATCGAACAATTTTTTCTCTTCGGCGTGAATCCGTCTGTCTAGCAACCTGCAAACACTCATCGATGGATAAGCCTACCGGAAACGGGGCAGCCATAAAATAGCCATCTTCCGCTAGTTTTTGAAGCTCAAACTTGACGAGGTAGCGCGTCAACCAAGCTGAGGCGAACAATTCCTGCAAATCGATCTCATCACCCCAGCACTCCTGACAGACTGTCTGCACAGGCGATGACCACACTGAAAGCTCTCCGTCTTTTAGTGCCCAATCCAATGGCACGACATGCTTGTATTCGACCTCCCGCTTGCCTTCCGATTCGTGCTGTTCGCCGCAAATATCGCAGGTGTAGATGTAGTCAAAAAGGCTGGCCATAGGATCTCCTAGAGCCCGCATGCGTGCCAGTCGCATGTATGGCGTGTCTGTGTCGGCGTGCCGGCGATTCTACAAAGAGACGAAGACTCGCCGCGTCCAAATCTGACTCGAATTCTAAACACGAAGTAGTACGACCGTACCACAGCGTAGTACGATTGTGCCACAGCGGTAGGAGGCAGACAACGCTATGTACACGGACTTGGCCTGCAGCAAGCAAGGCCCAATTGAACGGCTGGAGCTAAACACACTCCCACGAGAGTGGCTTACACTCTTGCAACAACTACAGTCATCGACTCTGGGGCGTTCAACGTCCTAATTATATTATCAACTTGAACAGAAATCTTGGTTTTTTAGTTAACCCCACACTTCCGCGCCGGCGACCAGCATCGATCGGGCGCTTGTGCCCAAATATGGCGGTGTCGACATAAACTTGCTGATCGGCGTCCGATTCATTTCTACCAGCGGCACTGCCCGCCTTTGTTGCCCCCGCGACGGATCAGTTTCAACAAGAACGTCTTGGGCACTTTGTCCACATATCCAAGCATGGACCCGTCCGGGTTTGGGGGCACGGTCCCCTAGTTGACGGTGGGAGATAACTCCCACCGCTGCCGCGTGTTAGTCAATATGCGGCCGGGCATGCGGGTATGTAGAACCGTGTCAAATCCTGAGCTCCCCTTTGTCCGCCTTGCACGTACTTCAGGTTCACACCGAAATTTCGACCGGGCGGACTCTGGTCTAGCAAACTTGAGTCAGTCCTGACGGGCCGAGCGCAGGCGTTTTTTGTAGCGGTTCGAACTTCCCCCATCCTCCTCAGCGGCGCGCCCTGCCATCCGGCCGCTTGCTACGCGACGCGGACGTGCCCGCGAAGTAATGCGCCTTGAGCTCGTGCTCGTCGACGCGTCGGGTCAGCCGCTCGCGCGCCTCCAGCAGGGTCCGCACATGGCGGTCGACCTCGGGGTCCGAGTCGCCCAGCCCGCGCACCTTGGCGATGGCCTCGTCGAGCTGGCGCCGAACCGAATCGAAGTCGCCCCTGCGGTTGAAGCCGAGCGTCCCGAGCAGCGCATGGGCGGCAATGACCTCGGCGGC
>CALBET010000481.1 GCA_937888665.1 uncultured Acidobacteriota bacterium | reverse complement strand
CCATCTGGACGCCATCCGACGGAACGGGCTACACGTCACGAGCGCCAACGGTGACTTCGTGGTCCGACCGGCGAAGGCGACCGATGACGCCGCGTCGGTCGGAGCCGCCGATCTTGTCCTGGTCGGGGTCAAGGCGGGCGCGGTGTCAGACATTGCGCCGGCGATCAGCTCGATGGTCACTGCCCACACCGTGGTGGTGCCGCTACAAAACGGCGTCGAAGCGGCGTCTCATCTGATCGCCGCGATCGGGCCGGAGCCGGTGCTCGGAGGTCTGTGCCGAATCGTCGCGTCGGTCACGGGGCCGGGGCGCATCATACACGCCGGAATCGAACCGACGATCGTCGTGGGCGAGCTGGACGGCTCGACCAGCGACCGTGTCGAACGGGTGCGCGATCTCCTGACGCGGGCCGGGGTGGCGGTGGAGGTTCCCGACGACATCCGGGCTGCCCTGTGGGAGAAGTTCTTGCTCATCGCCCCGTGGGGCGGACTTGGTGCCGTCACCCGGGTGACCCTCGACGTGCTCTGCGCCACGCCTGAAACGCGGCGGCTGCTCGAACAGGCGATGACCGAGGTGGCCACGCTCGCCGCCGCTCAGCGCGTCACGCTCGCGCCTGACATCGTAGAGCGGACCCTGACGTTTCTGGCCGGGATGCCGGCGGGCGGCACGGCGTCGATGCAACGAGACCTCATGGAGCGTCGACCGTCTGAGCTGGACGCACAGATTGGGGCCATCGTCCGTCTGGGACGCGAGACGGGTGTCGACACGCCGGTGCACACGTTCATCTACACGTGTCTCGCGCCCGGTGAACGCCTCGCACGTGCGGGGTAACGGCGCCGCGGCCTTCGGCGCTGACAGACGTCCCTATCTGCCGGCACCGGCGGCCAGGTCTTCAGCGCGAGATCCAGCCAGCATGTTCGCCATCCCGTAGTTCCCCTCGTGGCACGCGAACTCGTAGATGGGGCCATCCGTGCGCGCCATCGGCAGCGACCCGCTCCAGGGTTGCGTCCAGGTCTTCAGGTCGGTCACGGTGAACTCGTAGTCGAGTGTCTCAGTATCGACCCGTGTGAAGCGCTCAACCACCTGCACCGCATCGCTGAGGTCTCCACGCGACAGCGAATGCTCCGGACGGTTCCAGCGCCTGATAAACGGGCTGCGCAGGTTGGTGGTTTCAACCACGAGCGTCTCGCCCTCCCAGTGCCCACGCGAACTCCCGGCCCACTGACGAACGTGGGAGGCGAGATGCGCGCGCCCGTCCAGGGGGATGACCCGCAGGTCATGGATGTGCTCCTGCAGGATCACCACGAAGTCCCGGTTCTGGAAGAACTGGTAGTTGTTGTTGTAGCCGGTCGGAAACGACGGAATGCCGCGATACCAGAGACACCGCTCGCTCAGCCCCAGCTCCTCCGGGCCGTTGGCCGGCACGCGGCCATCCTTCGCATCGGCAAGTCGTCGATACTCGGTGGAGGTAATACGAGCGACCGCCGCGTCCGTCAGCTCGGGCAGGCGGCCTGTCGGGGGATCCGTGATCAGCGATGTGCGCATCGTCGGCACCACTCGCGTTCCTTGGTCGGTCCAGAAGGTGTTGTAGGCGCCCACGTCGCCGCCCACCGGCAGCGGCTCGGTGCGTACCTCACTTGGCGCGTTCTGGCGCGCCACTCCCGCGACCGCCCCCTGTTCCAGCGCCGCGGCCTCCTCAGGGCTCAGAAACGCCTGGTCGGCCAGGTTGGCCGGACGCTCCAACGGGGTAATGGTGAAGTTGTTCCAGATGCCGCCCAGGTCAGGGTCGCCCCACGGCGTGCGCAGAGGAGCGTCTCCGACCGCGGCCCCGGTTCGGGGCTGGGCCGAGGCAGACGGCGCCGCCAGGAATACGACCGGGAGCACAACCAGGGTGAGTCCCGCCGCCACCCGCACCGCCGATGTTTCACGATCTCGCCAGTTCATCGCCACTCTCCTCGTTGCCGTGCGTGACCGTGCGCGCCACCCGTGAACAGGTAAACGCAGTATAACTGGACCAGGAAATTCGGTGGTCACCCGTGCCCACGCGTCCCGCAAGTGAGACCATATCCGAGCGGCGGGCGCGCAACCCGCCCCGCCAGGAGCGATATGCCCGCACCCAAGATCATGACCCTCGCCGACATGGCGGCACGTGTCCCGGATGGCGCGTCGCTCGCCTTGGGCGGCAGCTTTCTGCATCGCGGCCCGTTCGCCTTCGTGCGTGAGCTGATTCGACAGGCGAAGACGGGCCTCGAGATCATCAAACAATCGCCAGGCTATGACCTCGACATCCTGTGTCGCGCGCGATGCGTGACCAAGGCGCGGGCCGGCATCGTGGCGATGGAGGGGAACTTCGGGTTGGCGCCCTGGTATCGCCGGGCGGTCGAGCTCCAGCAGATCGTGCTGGAGGAGCACGCCTGCATGACGCTCACCGCCGGCCTCCGAGCCGCGGCGTTCGGGGTGCCGTTTCAGCCTGTCGGCGGGGTTCATGGCTCTGACCTCCCGTCGCTCAACCACTGGGCGTCGGTAACAGATCCCTATGGGTCAGGGAAAGAGGTGTGGGTCATTCCCGCGATCCAGCCTGACATCGCCGTCATTCACGTGAACGAGGCGAACGAACTGGGCGATGCCCGCGTCTACGGCACCTACAACTGGGACCGCATCATGAGCCGCGCGGCGAAGCAGGTCTTCATCGTGGCCGACACCCTCGCGTCAGTGCAATCGTTCAAGGACCGCCCCGAGTTGACGCTGATTCCCAGCTTCATGGTGCAGGCCGTGGCGGTGGTGCCGAATGGCGCGTGGCCCGGGTCCTGCTGGCCACTCTACGAGGTCGACTATCCGGCCGTCGAAGACTACATGGACACGACCCGCGACCTCGGCCTCCACATGGCGTGCGCGCCAGAACGCCTGGAGCGGGTGGATGCCTGACGGCTGGTCCGGCTTCTCCTACCTTGTCATCAACCTCGCGCGTTTCATCCGGCCGGACGAGGTGACCTTCAGTGGCGTGAACTCGACCCCGCCCATGCTGGCTTGCCTGCTGGCAAAGCGTGCCTACGACTTCGACTTCGTCTACCTGAATGTCGCCGGTGGGGTGCAACCCACACCGTCGACGATTCCGATCTCGAGCTCTGATCCGGTGCTGGCGGAAGGCTCCACGGCCATTTTCGCCAACGAAGACTTCTACGACCTGTGCACACGGGGTGGCATGGACCTCTGCTTCCTCGGCGCCGCCCAGGTTGACGGCCTCGGCCGCACGAACGTCTCGGTGATCGGCGACTGGCACCACCCGAACGTGCGCCTCCCTGGCGGCGGCGGTGGCGCGGTGATGCTGCCGACCGCCAGACGCGCGGTGACCTGGCGGACCGAGCACTCGACGCGAACGATGGTCGAGACGCTGGATTTCGTCACCGCGGCGGGCGGCCTGGCCGGCGTCGTCACGCCAATCGCGGTGTTCGTGAAACGCGACGGACGGCTGGCCCTCCAGTCGTGGCACCCCGAGGCCTCGCTCGATGAGGTGCGTCAGCGGACCGGGTTCGATTTCGTCGCGACCGCCGCCACCCCGACGCCTCCGCCCAGCGTCAACGAAAGTGCCGCACTCCAGACACTCGATCCAGAGGGACAGTTCGAGCGGGACGCCAACATCGCTCCGCTAGTCGATCGATGTTCTCTACCGCGACGTCGCTGAGTCATGCGCTCCGCGATGCGATCGCCCGCCATGCGGTGGACGGTCGCACGGCGGTGCTGGGCCGGTCGGGCTCGACCTCGTACGCGCAGCTGGCGGTCAGGATCGA
>CALBET010000480.1 GCA_937888665.1 uncultured Acidobacteriota bacterium | reverse complement strand
GGCGTCGAGACCGAGGTCGATGGCGAGCGCCAGCAGAATCGGCATGATGAGCGATCCGGTGACGGTATTGCTGGAAAACAGCAGATGCAGCATGGCGACGGCCAGTACGATGACGAACGGTCGGAGCAGCGCCGGGACCAGAATGAGGTTGCCCAGCAGCAGCTGGGCCAGCCACCGCGCCGCACCTGTCTCGAACACCACGAGTCCCAGCGAGAGCCCGGCGACAATCAGCATGACCCCGCCCCAGTCCATGTTCTGCTGGGCTTCTTTCCAGCTCATCACACGAATCGTCGGGAGGAACAGCGTCAGCCCGCCCAGGAGTGCGACCGCCTGAACCGGCGGGTCGACGCGTCCGCCGGTCAGGTCGGCCAGCCACGGCGTGACCAGCCACGCGGTGATGGTCACCGCGAAAATCACCAGGGTCTTGCGCTCCACCGGTTCGAGGGGCCCGAGCGCGGCCAGTTTGGCCTCGATGTCTGCTGCCTCGAACGGCAGCCGCTCGAGTTCCGGGGGAAACAGGCGGAGGAGCAGCCACCACCCGAGCGGAATCATTAGGAGCGCCGCTGGCACTCCGAGCAGCATCCACTGTCCGAACGAGATGGACAGACCGGCCAGTTCCTCCAAATAGCTCAGCGCGATGAGATTCGCGGCGGTTCCGGCTGGGGTGGCGATGCCGCCGATCAGCGGACCGTAGGCGCACGAGATCATCAGCGAGCGTCCGTAGTTACTCTTGAGCGGTTGCAGGCCGGCGTCTTTGAGCACGCCGACGCCGAGCGGCAGCATGACCGCGGCCACCGCCATGTCGGTGATCCACATCGAGAGCAATGCACCCGCCGTGATGAATCCAAGCAGGACGCGGTCCGTTCGAGTGCCGGCCAGTCGCAGGACGTGCAGCACCATCCGGGTGCCCAGACCTGAGATGGTGAAGCCGGTCGACAAGAACAGCACCCCGATGAAGAACACCACCAGCGGATTGCCGAACCCGGCCCGCACCGCGGAGGCGAAGTCGGTGATGCCAAACGCCGGAATCAGAATCAGGACGAGCAGTGACGTGGCCGGGAACGGCATCGCCTCGGTGACCCACAGCGTGACCGCGAACAGGAGAATCGCCAGGCAGGTCTTACCCTGGACCGTCAGGGCGATCAGCTCGCCGCTTCGCTCGAGGGGTGCCGGCGTCGGCAGCAGATGCACGACGGCCATCAGCGCCGCGGCGGCGACGAAGAAATACAACCCGCGGTCTGGGGTATGTGGTTCGGTCACGAGGTGGATTGGACCATTCGCATGCGCCGCAACTTTTCCATATTTCGCCGGCCCGCACCAGGCTCTCGCGTGCCCGCGAGGCTACATGCCTGGTGGGGTGAACCGCCCATCGGTCGCCGTCCAGCCGCCGTCGGCCATCAGGAGGGTGCCGGTGACGAAGCTCGCGGCATCAGACGCGAGAAAGACCGTAGGGCCGACCATCTCTTCGGCGGTGGCCCAACGGTTGAACACGCTTTTTGCCGCGTAGGCGCCGTGCCAGCCTGGATCGTTCTGAATCTGCGCGGTCAATGGCGTGGTCACCACTCCGGGGCCGATGGCGTTCACGCGGACGCCTGACGGACCGAACTCGGCGGCGGCGGTCCGGACGAGCTGGACGATACCCGCCTTGGTCGACGCATAGACCGACTGGCCCGGTTCGACGACCGTGGCCCGAATGGACGAGAACAAGATAATGCTGCCACCGCCGGCGGCCATCATGAGCGGGCCGGCGGCGCGCAGGACGTGGAAACTGCCCTTGAGGTTCACCCCCACCACCCGGTCAAACTCCTCGTCGGTGTAGTCGACCAGTCGTTTGCGCACGTTGACGCCGGGTGTGCAGACGACGACATCGAGCGACCCGTGGCGCTCCACGATGTCATCGAACGCCTGCTTGACCGCGGTTCCGTCAGTGATGTCGAGGCGAGCCGCGTCGGCCGTTCTGCCCTCACCGGTAATCGTCTCCGCGGTCCGCGTGGCCGCCTCCGCATCGACATCCAGACAACGCACCGTCGCGCCCTGCCGGGCACATCCCAACGCCACGGCTTCGCCAATGCCGGACCCGGCGCCGATCACGGCGGCCACCTTGCCGCCGAGCCCGAATAGTTGATTTTCTGGCATCACTCCCTCGCTGACTGGTCGCGCGTGGTCAGCGCCGCGTCGGGTCGTCTTGCCACCACAAGCGCTGCCGCGAGCCCGGCCGCGCCGAGTCCCCACATCGCCGGTGTCAGTCCGAAAATTCCTCCCGCGCCAGCGGTGAGCCGGACCACGGACAGCGCCGAGACTCCGGTTGCAATCGATGCGAGCGCCTCCCGCGTGCGGACCTTGCGGGTGTAGAGCCCGGCGATGAGCGGTACGAACAGACTGACCGCGAGCAGATCATAGAAGATGAGCAGGGCTGAGACGATTGACGTCGAGAGTGTTGCGATGGCTATGCCCGCCACCCCTCCGGTGACCGCGGCGCGTCGGGCAACCGTGAGGACGTCCGCGTCGGTGGCCTCCGGCCGGATGAATCTGGCGTACAGGTCCTTGGACAGTGATGTCGACAGCCAGAACAGCATAGCGTCGGCCGAGCTGACTTCTGCCGAGAAGATGGCAGCCAGCGCGACGGCGCCGAGCAGCACGGGCAGGGTTTCCATGAGGAGGGTCGGTAACGCGAGGTCCGGGTCCTCCAGCTCTGGTGTTACCATGCGCGCCGTCATGCCGAGCAGGGTCGGGGCGGCGGCGAAAACCAGCAGTGCCACGGCGTTCAGCCCGACCCCGATTCGGACCGCCCGGTCGTCGCGCGCAGCGTAGACCCGTTGCAGGATGCCCGGTGAGACGATGAACGATGGACCGATGCTTGCCAGGTAGAACCAGCCTGAGTCGCCGCCCTGCCAGAAATTCCAAAACTCGTCGATGTTGCGCGTGGCCTCCAGCACCGACGACAGTCCGCCGACCGAACCCAGGATGATCGGGAAGGCGACGAGGAACCCCACCACCAACACCGCAAGCTGCACGGCATTGACCCACACCGAGGCCAGCAGCCCACCGGCGGTGAAGTACACGGTGACCACCAGCCCGCCGATGATCGAACCGAGGCGTGGATCGATGCCGGTGACGGCGTTGATCACGATGCCCATGGCCATCAATTGCCCCGCGAGGAGCGACAGGCCGCCGGCCCACAGGAGGATCGAGATCGTGGCCCGCACCGGCGGGCCATATCGATGCTCGAGATAATCCCCGACCGTGCGCAGGTCGTGACGCGCCGCCACGCCGCGCAATTTTGGGCCGACCCAGAACGCGAGCACGAGCGAGCCGAGTCCGGCGGACCCTACCCACCACCAGGCGCTCAGCCCGTCGCTATAGCCGCGCTGGGCGGCGCCCATGGTCGAGCCGGCCCCGATGTTGGCGGCCAGCAAGGTCGTGAAGATGAGGCCTGGGCCAAGCCGGCGGCCGGCCACGAAGAAATCGCTGGCGTTCTGGACCCGTCGGCCGACCCAGAGTCCGACCCCCATGAGCAGGCCGGCGTAGATCAGCAGGATGACCAGCGGGAGGTTCACGGGTCTGCCTGGAGGTCCCGCGCGGCGGGATAGCCGGGAATACCGGTTGCTGCCCGTGCGGCCCGGACGATCGCTTCCGCCATCACGTCGGCCGCCAGCGCACCCACCGCGGCGAGGCTGGTCGGTTCGTCGTAGGTCCCGGTGGAGAGCGCGAAGATGGCGTCGCCGTCGTTCGGCGTATGAGACGGTGCGATGGCGCGCGCGAATCCATCATGGGCCATTTGGGCCATGACGGTTGCTTGCGCTTGCGTCAGCGTCGCATTGGTGGCGACGACTCCGATCGTGGTGTTCTCGCCGGGTCGGCTCTGACCGCTGCGTCCCGCTCGCAGCAGCACCCGCGCGTCGGCGAGCGTGCGGCCGTCTTCGTTTCGCACGCCCGCCACCACCTGTCCGGTAG
>CALBET010000479.1 GCA_937888665.1 uncultured Acidobacteriota bacterium | reverse complement strand
GCGGCAGCCGGGGGGCGGTTGGTGGCCGATTACCGGGGACTGGCGGTGACCGGTCTGACAGAAGTCGTGCCGGCGCTTCCACGACTGTGGGCGACCTATCGTCGTCTGGTGAAGGCTGCCCGCGAGGAACGTCCAGCCGTCTTCGTGGCGATTGACTATTCGGGGTTCAACTTTCGACTCGGTCGCGCGATCGCGGCGCTCGGCATCCCGGTCGTCTACTACATCAGCCCGCAGGTCTGGGCCTGGCGCCCGGGTCGGCTCCAGACGATGAAGCGATTCGTGACGCGCGCGCTGGTGATTTTTCCGTTCGAGGAGCGGCTGTATCGTGACCAGGGGATTCCGGTCACGTTTGTCGGGCATCCGCTGCTCGATCTGGCCGCGTCCGGTGTCGGCCGCGACGCGTTTCGACAGGAGCACGGGCTCGATGTCGGCGCGCCGACGGTCGCGATGCTCCCCGGAAGTCGGCCAAATGAGGTACGGCTGATCTTGCCGGATCTGGTACGCGCGGCGGAGCGCATCGTCCGCGCGGTGCCGACGGCACAGTTTGTGGTGGCTCGCGCGCCGCATCTGCCGGACGGTCTGCTGGAGCCACTTCGCGCCCTTGCGACCGCCACCTCCAGGCCGGCGTGCGTCGTCGAGGGGCGGACGAACGACGTGCTGGCGGCCGCGGATGTCGTGCTCACGGCGTCTGGCACCGCCACCGTGCAAGCTGCGATACACGAACGGCCGATGGTGGTGGTGTACCGGTTGTCGTCCCTGACATATCTGCTCGGGCGACGGTTCGTCCAGGTGGATGCGTTCGGGATGGTCAATCTGGTGGCGCAACGCAAGATCGTCCCAGAGTTTCTGCAGGATGACTTCACGCCGGAGGCGGTCGCCACCGAGGCGGTTCGGTTTCTGACCGATGAGGCGCGCGCGGCGGAAACGCGAGCGGATCTCCGACAGGTTCGTGAGAAGCTCGGCGGATCGGGCGCCAGCCGGCGCGCCGCCGAACACGTGCTCGCGGTCGCGGTGGGGCTAGGCTCATCACGGTGGTCACCAGGCTGACGGTCACGAACGCGGCCAACACAACGGCGGCTCCGACGCGCATGCTGCGAGGGTAGACCCGCGCGGCGGGCGTGTAGTCGTCAGGGTGCTCGACGAGGCCGACTGGATTCACTCGCGGAAGTTCCATATTCCATTAGATGCTGCCCTCCCAGCCGCGGTTACCGATGACCCAGGACCCGTTACGCACTGACTCGGCTTCCGGCGTTCGCGGCAGGTGGACCCGAGTCGGGGTTGTGCTGATGGTCGGGTCACTGCCACTGTGGGTGGTGCTGTTGGGGGTGCCGTTTCTGCCCTTGACCGTCGCCGCCCGAGGAGGGGTGGCCACCGGCATCGTCGTCCTGGCGGAGGTCGCGTTCTGGGGCGGCGCGTTCGTCGCCGGACCGGAGGCCGCCAGACGCATGCGGTCGTGGTGGCGCCGCTCGCGTTCCACGACCGGCGGCGACAGCGAGCCGAAATCCTGGATTCGGGATCCGGGATCCAGGATCCGGACGTCTGATTGATGGCCAGGCACGGCTCCGCGTGCGTCCAACGGTCTATCTGGTCGGTGAGTTCGTGCCCAGGGTCGGCGGATTCGACGGCGGTGCGAACCACGTGTCAGTCGGAGTTGAGACGGTGGCCGGTGGTCACTCGTTTCAACTGAACATCTCGAACTCGCTTGGCTCAACGCCGTTGCACCACGCGCAGGGCGCAAACGAGGAAGACTGGTACGTCGGATTCAACATCGCGCGTAAGTTCTGCTAGGCATTGGTGTCGCGTTGGCCCGGGGGGGCGGGCGGGCTAGAATAGCGGTTTCACGATGCGGCGGGCGGGCGCCTCTCGTCGGCGGCGTGTGGCTCGGGTGTGGGCGGGCTCGTCCGCGGTGGAGGTTCTGGGGGATGTGGAGGGAACGAATCGCCGGAGTGGTCTGTCTGGTCTGGCTGATGGTGGCTGGACTGTCCGCGCAGACCAACACCGGTGAGATCAGCGGTTTGGTGCTGGACAGCAGTGGCGCCGTGCTGCCGGGTGCCACGGTGCTCGCGAGTCATCCGGCCAGCGGGTTCACGATTGAACGCGTGACCGACGCGGATGGACGCTTCTTTCTGCCGGCCCTGCCGACCGGTCACTGGGAAGTGACCGCGACGTTGCCCGGTTTCCGGCGCGCCACACAGACGGGGGTCGTCCTTGAACTCGGCCGCGCGATTCAACTGGAATTCACCCTGTCGCTCGGGGCGATGAGCGAAGAAGTGACCGTCGAGGTGGCGACGGCACTGTTGCAGGCGTCCACCGCGGAGATCAGCGACGTCATCGAGACCCGTGAGGTCGAGCAGATCCCGCTGAACGGTCGTCAGTTTCTCCAATTGGCCCAGCTCAGCGATGGGGTGGTCATTCCGCCCGGCGGGACGCGTGGCGGGGCGCTGCAGCAAGCCGGACCGCTGCCCAATGTCGGCGGCCAGCGCGCCGGCCACAACATCTACCTGCTCGACGGCTTCAAGGTGACCGACGAGTTGTTCAATAATCTGGTCATCAACCCCTCCATTGATTCCATTCGGGAGTTCAAGATCCAGAAGTCGCAGTATCCGCCGGAATTCGGCGGCAAGGCGTCAGCGCTCATCAATGTCGCGACGAAGGCGGGGGCGAATCGCTTTCATGGCAGCCTGTTCGAATTCATCCGCGACGACCGATTCGATGCGTACAATTTTTTCGACGACCGGAGCCAGCCGGTGCCGCCTCTTGACCAGCAGCAGTACGGCGGGTCCCTGGGTGGGCCGATCGTGGAGGACCGCACGTTTTTCTTCCTGAGCTACGAGCGTCAGGACACCCGACGCTCGCTGACCAGGACATTCTCGGTGCCGGACGCGGGCGCGCGTGGCGGCGACTTTTCGGGCTGGGACCAGATTTGCGATCCCAGCACGATCGACCGTGCGACTGGCGCGTGCATGCCGTTCGCCGGCAACCAGATTCCCGCCGATCGGCTCGACCCGCTCGCCCAGGCGTTTCTCGGGAACGTGCCGTTGCCGAACGGCGCCGGGGAGTTCCAGAACCTGACGTCGGCCGAAGCGCAGGACAAGGATGTCCACCAGTTCAGCCTCCGGGTCGACCACCGGTTGACCGATCGCGATCAGCTGTTCGTCCGTTTCAGCAGCTTCGACGCCGACGAGGTGCAGCCGTTCGGCACGAGCGTGCAGCAGGAAGCGCTGGTGCCCGGCTTCGGCCGGACGCTCGACACCACCACCCGGAACCTGGGGATCAGTCATACCCGCACTGTCGGTCTCACCATGCTGAACGAGCTTCGATTCGGCTACATGAGGGTGGACGGAGGGCAGCGCGGCGTGAACACCGGGGCGAACTTCGCCGACCAGGTCGGTCTGCTCGGGGTGGGCTCCGCTCCTCGCGACGCCGGGTTTCCGCAAATTTCAACGGCTGGGTTGTTCAGCACGATGGGTGACCCCACCACATTCGTCTCGCGGGACAACGAGCACTTCGAGGTCTACGACAACTTCCTGATTGACCGTGGTGCACATCGGCTGAAGTTCGGCGGCTACCTGTTTCACCTGCGATTCCGACCGGTCAACGCCGACACCGCGCGTGGCGCGTTCACCTACACCGGCCAATGGACCGGCAATGCACTCGCCGATTTCCTGCTCGGTTTTCCCACGTCGGCCCGGGCCGGCATCGGGGGCGGCGACGAGGATGCGCGCACGACCTGGCTACACCTGTATGCCCAGGACGACTGGCGCGCGCGAGACAACCTGACGATCAACTACGGGCTGCGTTACGAGTACAACTCGCACATGAAGGATGTCGACAACCGATTGTCGACGATCGACTTCTCGGTGCCGGGTGGGCGATACGTCATCGCCAGCGACGACGCGGGCAACATCTCTCCGGAGGCGGAGGCCTTGCTGCCGCTGATTCCGATTCCCTGGGTGACGTCGGCCGACGCGGGATGGGACCGGAGCCTGCTGCGACCAAGCAAGTTGCGGCTGGCCCCGAGACTCGGTTTCGCCTTCGCGCTTGACGGGGAGCGGCCGGCGGTGATTCGCGGCGGGTACGGCATATTCCTGAATCAGTGGGCCTACAGCGTGCAGACCGCGTTCACGCGCAATTTACCGTTCTTCTCCTTGAAGCAGATCGACGCCCCAGCGGACCAGTTGGTGCCGACCCTGCGGACGAGCGACATTCTCGTGAGCGATGCCACCGGGAGCGTCGGCGGCACCATCATGGATAACAATTACCAGGTCGAGTACACCCAGACCTGGAGCGGAGGACTCCAGATCGAGGCGCTGCCGCGGACGGTGTTCGAAGTCGCCTACATGGGGTCGTACACGATCGGAGCGGACAACTCGACGATTCGTAACGTGCCGGTGCCTGGACCCGGTCCGATAGACCAGCGTCGGCCGATTCCGCAGTTGAGCGCCATTCGCGCGATCCGGTTCGATGGCACATCGATCTACCACGCCGTGACCCTCAAAGCGGAGCGTCGGTTCAATGGGCGCTTCTCGTTCAACACCGCCTATACCGTGTCGCAGTCGCGCGACGACGCGTCGAGCCCGGGCGCCACCGAGTTCGAGGCGAACGTGCCGCAGGACGTGCGGAATATTTTTCCTGGTGAGGAGGCGTTTTCCAGTTTTCATCATCGGCACCAGTTCGTGGCCAGCGGCAGCTACCATCTGCCCTTCTTTGACGGCGTGGGCGGAGCGGCCGAGAAGCTGGGCGCGGGCTGGCGCGTGAATCTCATCGCCACCCTACAGTCCGGGGCGCCCTTTACAGTCAATCTGGGGCAGGACGTGGCCAACATTGGCGCCGGTCCGGCCCAGCGTCCAAACCAGGTCGGCGACCCCACGCTCCCGGCGGGCCAGCGCTCGCCAGCCCAATGGTTCAACACCGCCGTCTTCACGCAGCAGGACCCATTCACGTTCGGGTCCGCGCGGCGCAACAGCGTGTTCGCGCCCGGCCTCGCGGTGGTCGATCTCTCCATCCAGAAGGAGTGGCCGGTCGGCGACGATGGCCGCCTGGAGGTTCGCTGGGAGATCTTCAATGTGCTGAACCGGGCCAATTTCGACGTGCCGAATCGCGTGTTCGGCACCCCGAACTTCGGTCGTATCTTCAGCGCCCAGAACGCGCGCGAGATGCAACTCGGCCTCCGCTACACCTTCTAGGTCGCCGGGCGAGGCTGGCGCCTGGCGGCGCCAGCCGCCGCCCGGCCCGTTCGAACACCGGGCTATGGCAGG
>CALBET010000478.1 GCA_937888665.1 uncultured Acidobacteriota bacterium | reverse complement strand
GGATGGGTGGTCCTTGGGGCGATCGTCCTCAAGCGGCATCTCTCGAACCTGTATAACGTGCTGCTCATGGGCCTCGCCCTGGGATGGCTGACGGGGGCCGACGGTTCCGTCGGCCGCGGGCTGGCGGCGCTCTGCTCCTGCGGCGTGGCGTTTCTGATCATGTTCGCCGGCGGATACAAGGCCGTCGAGCGGTATGGCAAGCCCTTGGCCCTCATGCTGGGAGCGCCCTTCGTGCTGGCCATCATCTGGTCGAGGCCGGATCCGCGCGCCATCCTGGAAGGCGCGCTGATTCCTGTTCTGCCGGCGCAGGGGGACGTCTACGGTCCCGGCCTGGCCGTGCTACTGCTCGTTGCCACGAGCCTGGACGCGCTGAGCAGCCTCAAGTACTCGGCCTACGTGTACGAAAAGGGATGGCGTAAATCCTGGCAGCTGAGGCGCCAGCGCATCGATCTGCTGCAAGGCATGATTGGCATCGTGGCCGTGTCCGCGTTGATTCAGATCGCCGCCGCCAGCGTTCTACGACCGGCCGGGCTCAGACTGGAACGGGTGGAAGACCTGGTCCCGTTGTTCACGACAGTCTTGGGCACCCGCGGTCAGGTGATCATGGCGATCGGTCTCTGGACCACGGTGTTTACCACTTACATCGGCTCCAATATGGGGTACAGCTTGATCGTCGCGGACATCGTGATGGCGGCTTCGCCGGGCGGCACACCTGTGGACCAGACCGTCTTCGCAAGAAGACGGCGCAGCATCTACCGGTGGTGCCTCATCCTCTTCTGCGGCTCTCCCTTGTATGTGGTCTGGACCGATTGGCGACCGGTGCCCATTCTTGTTGCGTCGGTCGGCCTGACCGTTCTGGCGCTGCCGACCGTGACGCTGATCCTCATGCGTCTGACCGCCGACAAACGCATCATGGGTGATCACGCGAACTCGCTGTTCACGAACCTCGCGCTCCTCCTGGTGGTGGTGGCGTCTCTGTACCTCTCCTACGTGACCGGCGTGGAAATCCTCGAGGAGATCGGTGGCGTCTGACCACGCGTGGTCTCGACACGCAGCGTCCGCGTGACCGTGGACCACGCGGGTGCCGGGCGTCCCCATCGGATGGTTCGTGGTCCGAGCATCGGCCACGAGGGGCGCTCAGCCGACGCGCCACGCATGGTCCGGTCAGCGGATGTCGACGGACCGGTTCGCCGCGGCGTCCAGCGCGGACGCCAGCGCCTTGACGGTCGGGTTCTCGAACACGGTCAGGAGCTCGACGGTGAGGCGCAGGCGGTCCTCCAGCCGGTTGATCACCCGCATCGCGATCAGCGAATGGCCGCCAAGCATGAAGAAATCACTGTTGCGGTCGATGGTCGTCACGCCAAGTACGTCCTGCCAGATCTCGACAACGAGACGTTCGGTCGCCGTGTGCGGATCGGCCGCGTCGGCGGGTGGCGATACGGTCCGGCGGAATCGCTCGAGCGCGGCTCGATCGAGTTTCCCGGTCGTCCCGCGTGGAAACTCGTCGAGCGGGGTCATCGATCCAGGAATCATGTAGGCGGGCAGCCGCGACGTCAGATAGGCCTGTAACGTCCGCATCAGCCCGTCGGGCGCCGTGGGCGCCGGCACGACAAAGGCCGAGAGCTCGCCGCGGCCAGGGTCGTCGGCCGCGCACACGACGGCCGCCGCCCGCACGCTCGCATGCTCGGCGAGCACGGTTTCGATCTCGGTCAGCTCGATTCGATGACCGCGGATCTTCACCTGGCGGTCTCGGCGTCCGTTGTAGAGGATCCGTCCGTCGGGCGCGAGCCTGCCGAGATCGCCGGTCCGGAACAGTCGGTCGCCTGGCTCGCTGGAGAAGGGGTTTGGCACGAACGTGGCTGCTGTGAGCCCCGGACGATTCAGATACGCCAGGGCGACGCCCGGCCCGCCGATGCAGATCTCTCCCACCACGCCGACCGGCACCGGCGCCAGAGCGCCATCGAGCACGTACGCCGTGGTGTTGGAAATTGGGCGACCGAGTGGCACGCTGGTCTCGCCGTCAGGCAGGCCTTCTATGCGATGGCAGATGGCGAACGTCGTGGCTTCGGTGGGACCGTAGCCGTTGATGAGCCGGGTGGACGGCAAGGCGCGGAGCGCCCGCCGCGTATGGTCGACCGAGAGCGGTTCGCCGCCCACGATGAGGTGCCGGATCCCGGCCACGGCCTCGGGCGCGTCGTCGATCAGCGCGTTGAAGAGCGTGGCCGTCAGGAAGGCGACCGAGACCGCGTGTTCGCGAACGATGGAACCCAGCCGGGCGAACGAGGGTGTCGGGTCCGGCACGACGACGCATTCCCCGCCGTTGAGCAGCGGCGCCCAGACCTCGAATGTCGTGGCGTCGAACGCGAGGGGGGAGGACCACATCACCACACTGTCCGGGCCGAGCGGCACGTAGTTCGCCGACCGCACCAGTCGCGACACGGCTCGGTGGGGAACAACCACTCCTTTGGGCCGACCGGTGGACCCCGAGGTGAAGAGCACGTAGGCCGGACTGTCACTACTTACCCGAACGGCCGGCGATACCGGCTCTCGGTCGACCTCGGCGCTGACCCCGGGGACGGCGAGGGTCCGACACCCGATGTCCGCCCCCGGCACTGGATGTCCATCCGGCGTGACGACCAGTCGGACCTGAGCATCCTGGACCCGCAACCGCAGTTGCTGGACTGGCAGGTGTGGATCGAGCGGCAGATACGCACCACCCGCCTTCAGAATCCCGAGCATGGCGATGATGGCGTCGCCGCTCCGGGGCACGCACAGGCCGACCGGATCGCCGATGGCAAGGCCCTCATCCCGCAACGTCATCGCCAGGCGATCGCTGCGGGCTCGCACGGCTCGGTACGTCAACGAGCCCCCATCTGTCCTGATCGCCGTGCGCTCCGGGTCGCGAGCCTCGAGTTCATCGAACAGTTCGTGCACGCCATGCCGTCGCCGATGGTCCACGGCGGTGTCGTTCCACTGCACGAGCATCGTGTGTCGCTCCGCGTCGTCCAGAAATCCGATGCGGTCCACCCGAGATGCCGGACGGTCGACGACGGCGGCCGCGAGACGCTCGAAATGCCGCATCATGCGCCGGATCGTCGAGTCGTCGAACAGGTCGGTGCTGAATTCGACCGTGCCTTCCAGCACGCCACGCTCAATCGACATCATCACGCTGAGATCGAAACGTGACGTGCCCAGATCCACATCCATGCGTTCAATGGTCAGATCGGGCGTCACGGTCACCCGTCCGTCTCGCGGCATCATGCCGAACAACACCTGCACGATCGGCGCGTAGCGCGCGTGGCGGTCTGGTCTCAACGCCTGCACAAGGCGATCGAATGGCATGTCCTGGTGGACAAGCGCGGCGATCGTTGTCTCTCGAACCCGACACAAGAGGCTCCGAAAACTGAGCGTGGGGGATACCTCCGCGCGTAGCGCCAGGGTATTGAGAAAGAGTCCGAGCGAGGACTCCGTCTCGACGCGGGTCCGGCCACCGACGGCGGAACCAAGTACGAAATCCCGTTGGCCGCTGTAACGGAACAGCAATACCTGGAACGCGGCCAGCAGCGCCATGTAGGGCGTCACCCCTTCGCGACGCGCAAAGGTCAGGAAGCGCGCGGACAAGGCGGCCGGCCATGCGAACCCGTGTCGATGTCCCCGCGCGGACCGCACCTGCGGTCGGGGCCGATCGGTGGGCAGATCCAGAAGCGGCGGCGCGTCCGCCAGGGTTCGCTGCCAGAACTCCAGCGCTCGTCCGAGTCGCTCGCCGGCCATCGTCGCGCGTTGCCACCGCGCGAAGTCGCCAAACTGAAGTGGCAAGGGGGCTAACGGTGAGGGTTGGCCTCTCGAGAAGGCGGCATAGAGCTGCCCAATCTCTTGGCAGAGAATGCCGGTGGACTGTCCGTCGGAGACCAGGTGGTGCTTCGGCAGCAGCAGGACATGCTCCTGGGCGGACAGCCGAAGCACGCGACAGCGGACCAGTGGACCATGCTCCAGGTCGTAGGGCCTGGTCGCCTCGTCCACCGCGATTCGCTGCACGTCGCTCGCTTGCACGTCGGCGGGCGAGTCGGACAGGTCGGTCGTCGGCACCGAGAGCGTCAGCGCCGGTACGAACCGTTGGACCGGTTCGCCATCGACGATGGGGAAGCAGGCGCGCAGGCTCTCATGACGCCGAACGACCGCGTTCAGCACGCGGTGAAGGACGCCGAGGTCGAGTGGCCCCCGGAGCCGAACGGCCCCTGCTGTGTGGTAGACGCCCGAATGCGGTTCCAGCTGACTCAGAAACCAGAAGCGATGTTGCGTGAACGTCAACGGGTAGTCAGTGACGCCCGCGCGGGGTGATAGGGGGAGGGCGGCGTGAGGGTCGGCGCCCGCGTGCTCGACCCCGCCGGGCCGGTTGGTGGCCGGCCCAACGGAATGGGCCGCCTGGATGGCAGACGCCATGCTTGCCACCGTTCTGCCTTCGTCGAACACGATCCCGACCGGCAGTTCCACCCCGAAGACGTCTTTGACGGCGACCAGCAGCCGCGCGGCGCTGAGTGAATCGCCCCCGAGCATGAAGAAGTCATCGTCGCCGCCGACTCCATCAAGATGGAGGGCCTCGCTCCAGACGCCGGCGAGCGCCGACTGCAGCGATGACGCGAACCGGGCCGTCGCCGGCGCGCGTCGTCTTCGCCCGCGCGCCGCGGGGCTGTAGCTGGCCGTGAGCTCGGAGCGCTTCAACTTTCCGCTCGCCGTGCGGGGTAGCTCATCGACCACGAGCAGCCTGCGAGGGACCTTGACCCTGGCCAGG
>CALBET010000477.1 GCA_937888665.1 uncultured Acidobacteriota bacterium | reverse complement strand
GCTGTCGCTGGCGCAAACATCTGTGCTGCCCTCCCCCCTGCAGTGGCTCCGACCGTCGACGTTAGCGTCTAGGCGTCAGAACTGACCCCAAACCCGGCCTACATTAGGCGGGGGGTCGGACATGGCGATTCGAATCTGCAACTGATCAGGCTTTCAATCAGCATTGCTGATGTGGTCATCAACATTGCTGATGTGGTCGTTGAAGTAGCGTCCCGCCTCGGCGCTGATACAGAGTCGGGACACCGTTCAGCTATCTATGGCCATGAAGAAGTCCCATAAAGCCGACACCGTAAGCAGCTCAGCCAGCGGAGCCACCCCCCATCGCTCCGCTGCAAGACCAAGAACACTGATGGCGCCCTTGAAGTGATCGCCACCGGAATTCGGTCTGCATTCACACTTGCATGTGCCGCGGCTGCCGCAACGGTGGCCGTCGCCTATCGACCATCCACCCCCGGCGGGGAAGGCCCCCGGTATCGATCCATTCCCGCGGCCAGGACTGCTCGTCTGGTTTCCTGTTCCAACAGGCCACTCCTGTTGTAGGACAATGGGTTTACGATTGATGCATGGACAAGAGTTCCCCCTCGGCCGGTGATGTGCTGGTGACCAGGCTGTTGGCAGACATCGAATCACAGGGTCTACGTCCCGATGCCCGCGAACAAGAGCTACTTGAGCGTGCCCGCATGACCGCGGACAAGATCGCCCAGATCGAGGCGATCGTCGAGGTCGAAGGCCCGACATTCACCGATAAGAATGGAACGGTTCGGCCCTCACCCCTGCTGGCTGAATCGAGACTGCAGTCGGCGCTGCTGGCAGGCGTTTTGGGTGGAATACAAATGTCGGACTCCACCGTCGGCAAGGCCGTATCGAAGGTGAGAGCGGGGAACGCCAGTTGGGCCGCCCGGGTGGCGCGCGAGGCACAGCGCGAGGCCGGCTAGGTCATGGCCTACCGCGTTGGCGCGCACCCGGGTGATCGCCCGCGGGTCGATGGGTTGTACGCGCACCTGCTTGACCGTGCGAGGCGTGCGTGTTCCAGGCCGGACCCACGGTGCTATCTCGCTCCCGACGGCGGTGCGGTTCAGGTGGCGGCCCTGCTGGCGAATCCGCGCCGATCGGGCCGGCTCGACAAGCTTGAGGCTGGCCAGCCGATTGTCGTCGCCGGTTGGGAGATTGGTGGCGGCCGATCGCTTCGGCAGCGGATTCCCTGGCTGAACGGCAGGGTCCACGTCAAGGTCAGGTGCGACGATTCGATCGAGCCGACCGATGCCTCATGGGATCAGCTCAGCTGACTATCGCCGGCATGAAGGGCCTCCGGCATTTTGTGCCCACTAGTGCTGAAAGGGCAATACTTTTCGGGCTGAAAGGATTTGAACCTGCGACCACTTGACCCGCGGGTTGTTTTCGTGGCGACGCTGCGGCAACCCCTGACCAATCCGAGGAGCACGACTCGAAACGCCATCCACCGAATCAGGCGAATCACTGGAGATGGTGGAATAACGCGTGCACACCTCACCGCCACCCGTCGAGGGTCACGTGTTCGTGGTCAAAGCCGATGTCACCACACTCGACTGCGACGCCTGGCTGTGCCCAACAGATCGCTCTTTCAGCGTCACCCGAGGTTTCGGGGCGGCCGTCGGTCTGCCCTGCGGTGGCAACCTTCGCGGACTCCGCTGGGGTGATCGCCGCGCTGTCGCCTTTCCCGAGCACCCCGAGTCCGCACCGTTGATCGTGCTCGGGGAGGTCGGACAAGTCGTTGCCACCGGGCCGGATGAGGTCGCGGCGCTGATCACCCGGTTGTTACCGGTCATCGGCGATTTCGTCGATGTCGCGCTGAGCTGCTGTCAGGCAGACACGCGCCGACCCCTGCGGCTGGCCCTGCCGCTGATCGGTATGGGACAAGGAGGCCTCAGCGGCGCCAAAGGCGAGACCATCAAACCTCTGCTGACAGAGCTGAGCAGGTACGCGGAAACCCACCATGTGGACTTTGTCCTTTGCACCGGAAACGATTTGGCCTGGTCGGCAATACAGTCGGCGCGCAGCAGCCACGACTGGAATCTATCGGCTGAAGAACAACTACTGGCGCGTCGATTAGCGGCCGAAGCACGCGCGGATCGCCTTGTGCTCTTCGTTGGCGCTGGCGTGAGCCGCGACGCTGGCCTTCCCGATTGGCGCGAACTGCTAAGTCAGCTTCACCCCCAAGGCCTTTCCGAACCCGAACAGAAGCAACTGGACGACCTTGATCTCCGCGACCAGGCCACGCTGATCGAACAGAACCTTGGAGGCCGCAAACAGTTGATAGAGAAAATCGCGGAGGTGATCAGCAGGTCTCGACACATCGGGCTCACCCATGCCCTGCTGGCTTCTCTTGGCGTCGGCCAAGCAATTACCACCAACTACGACAGCCTTTTTGAGCTGGCCTGCACTCAGCGAGGCCACACCGTGGACCAGGACATAACGGTCTTGCCTTACGGCCGAGTGGTCGAGGGCCGCCCATGGTTGTTGAAATTGCACGGTTCGATCGATCATCGTGATCACCACGACCACATCGTGTTGACACGCTCTGATTACATGAGCCTGGCGCGTGAACGCAGTGCCTTGTTCGGCATCGTGCAAGCGCTGCTGGTCACCAAACATCTTCTTTTCGTGGGCGATTCGCTCAGCGACGACGACTTCCACCAGCTCGTCGACGAGATCCGCATCGCCACAGCATCGTCAAACACCGAAGCTGACACCCGGCTCGGCACCGTGCTGATGACCAGCCACTGGCCGCTAGCCGGAATGTGGAACGATCTCTTGCACATCCAAGAAGTCGGAGAGGGGGACTCAGCGACCAGATGTCGGCACCTCCAAATCTTCCTCGACTACGTCGCTCACCTCTCAACACCGCATGACGCCCATCTGCTCGACGATTCCTTCGCCGGCCTGTTGGACACCGACGAAGAACAGATCGCCGCCGGCCTGCGAACCGTCCACCAGGTCGTCCAGCAGGTCCTAGCCCGGTCACCGAATCACCCCACCGCCACAGCGGTGCACAAAATGCTGGACAACCTCGGAGCACCACCTTCCACTCCCCGACCGCAGCCAGCTCCCCGAAGGACAGCGAAGTGACTGCGCACCAGGACTTTCCGCTAGGCCCAGGCGATAGCGCTGAGATAGCAATGCTGAGTCCGTGGGTGGGCGGCCAACTACGCACCTGGACCGATACCGGCCCTTCGCGTCTGTGGCAGGTCAGCGAACCCGACGCTCTGCACTCCCTCCAAGGCGCCGGCTACATCGCTCGGACGTTGCGCGAGGAACACC
>CALBET010000476.1 GCA_937888665.1 uncultured Acidobacteriota bacterium | reverse complement strand
CACGATGTAGATATCGCTGGTGCCGCCCCCCGCCACGAACGCGACCTTGGTGCCATCCGGTGAGACCACCGGGCTCCGCGCATTCTCGTGGTCCGAGCTGAGGGCCGAGGGGGTTCCACCGCCGGCCGGGACCAACCAGATATCGGCGCGACGTTCGCTGGCGCTGAACACCAGCGCGGTACCGTCGGTCGACCACCGGACATGTGACTGGCCCAGCTCGTCGTCGGTGACCTGGATGGCGGTACCGCCCGTGGCCGGCACTACCCACACATCCGACTGGTCGTCGCGAATCGACCAGAAGGCGACCCACGCGCCATCCGGAGACCACTGGGGCTGACGGTCATTGCCTCGCCCAGTCGTCAGCGCGGTGGCCTCCCCCCCAGCGACCGAAATCACCCAGACGTTGGGACTCCCCGCCCGGTTCGACGTAAAAAGGAGCCGGGTGCCGTCCGGCGACCACTCGACCGAACTGTCCGCACCGTCGTCCGTCGTCAGCCGCGTGGCTTCGCCGCCACTCGCCGGCATGAGCCAGATACTCCGGGTGTCGCCGTGACTGGACACGAAGGCGATTTGCGTGCCGTCGGGTGACCAACGCGCGGGACCGGCGACGCCGGTGGTGGTGAGCCGGGTGGACCCACCGCCATCTGCCGCCGCGACCCAGAGGTCGCTGTCGCCGTCTGAATTATTCAGGTACAGCACCGAGGCGCCGTCCGGCGACCACTGCGGGTCGGACACCAGCCCGGAGTCCGAGGTTATCCGCACCGGATCCCCCCCCAAGGCGGACACCACCCAGACGTTCGTCGGCTCATCCCGGTCAGACACATACGCCACGCGGGACCCATCCGGGGACCAGACCGGAAAGATCAGAAAGTTCTGAACGTCCGTCAGCGGCGTCGGTTCCCCTCCCCGCGCCGGCATCGTCCAAATCCGCAGACCTCCATCTCGGTCTGACACAAATACGAGGCGACTCCCATCCGGCGAGTAGCGCATGAACTGGTCCGTCGACGGACCGCGGGTGATCGGATCGAAGACCACGGGAGCGTCGCTGCGCGGACCGGCGCCGCGTGCCAACGCTGGCGCGCCCGCGCGTTGGGACGCCGACACGGGCGTCGGTCGCGCGCTCCGTTCCACGACCGATTCCGGCGCGCCGCAGGCGGCGCCAACCAGCGTCGACGTGGCGACCATGACGTGCGCGATTCGACGTCTCATACGTGACCTCGGTCGGAGACCTGACCCTCGAGCGGGCTCCATCCGCCACGCGCGGTCAGGCGCCTCCGTGAGACGAAAACTCGCAGAGCGGACCGTGCGTGTCAAGTCGCGTCCGGCGCGACCTGGCTCGTCGCATCCTCCCGATACACGCACTCCTCGCGCGACGCGGGAGGAGCGCCTCGACACGCCGCACGTGGCACGCACTTGACAATACCGGTCCCAGGGGGCGATCGTGTCTGCCGGCCCGCTCGATTCGAAGAATCTGTCCGTCCAGCAAGCTGAGGTAACCGATGACCAAGAACTGCAGCCCTGTCCAGACGTCAGCCGTGCGCCTGCTCCTGTGCTCGACCCTGTGCGGTGCCCTCGTGGCGCTCGCGCCGGTCAGCGCCGCGGCCCAGCGGGGCGGCACCGCGGCGCCGCCGCCCAGGGGCGCGACCGGACCGGCGGCCCATGCCGACGTCGAACCGATCAACAACCTCCCGAACCCGTATGAAACCCAGCGCAACTGGGGCACGTTGCCAGACGGTCGGTCATGGGGATCGGTCAGCGCGGTCAACGTCGACGTGGACGGCGTGCACATCTGGGCCGGAGACCGCTGCGGCAGTAACTCCTGCGCGGAGTCGAACGTCGACCCGATCGTCAAGCTCGACCCGGACGGCACTGTGGTGCAGAGCTTCGGCGCGGGGCTGATCACCTGGCCGCACGGCATGGACGTGGACAGTGAGGGGAACGTCTGGATCGCCGACGCGCGCTCGCCGAATGCCGGCGAGCTCGAGCGAACCCCGAACGCTCCAATGAAGGGCCACCAGGTCGTGAAGTTCAGTCCGACGGGCGAGGTGCTCCTGGTGCTGGGCACGCCCGGTGAGACGGGGACCCCACCGACGCACTTCACGGAACCGAACGACGTGGTCGTCGGTCCGAACGGCAACATCTACGTCGGTGAGTCCCATGGCGCGCAATTCGAGGACGAGGCTGGTCCGAACTCGGTCGGCCGCATCACGAAGTGGGCTCCGGACGGCACCTTCATCAAGAGCTGGGGCTCGTGGGGATACGAAGACGGTCAGTTCCGGGCCCCCCACTCGCTCGCATTCGATTCACAGGGACGCCTGTTCGTGGCGGACCGCGGCAACCGACGCATCCAGATCTTCGACCAAGAGGGCGGCCACATCGACACCTGGTATCAGTTCAGCCGGATCAGCGGGCTCTTCATCGATGACAACGACATGCTGTATGCCATCGACTCGGAGTCGGACGACAACTACAACCCTGGCTGGAGGAAAGGCCTCCGGGTCGGCAGCGCGCGAACCGGCGAAGTGCTCTATTTCATTCCGGAACATGTCTCCGCGCGTCCCTCCGGCATGGGCGGCTACGGGACGATGGGCGAAGGGGTGACGGTTGACGCGGCCGGAAACATCATCGGCGGCGAGGTGGGACCGGTCCAGGGGCTCACGAAGTTCATCCCGCGGCTGATTCCCTAGTGTAGTGGAACCGAGGCAGGCCTCGCGACCATCTCCCCGTCTCGGGACGTGTCTCAAGCCTCCGCCGTCCTCAGCCCGGCTCGGCGTCGAACGCGCCGGCCGGCTTGAACGGCTCTGGAAAAAAGACCGGATCGTTGGGCCTGAACGGCACCCGGGACGGCTGGCCGCGGCTGTACTGCGCCAGTGTGGCACGCAGCTCCGCCGCCAGCGCGGTCATCCCGGCCTCGTCCGCGAGCCGAATCGCGATTTCCTGATATCGGGCCGCGCTATCGAACACACCGACCTCGGCCAGGACCATCGCCGTGGTCTCCGCCACCTGGCCGTTCTGAAGCGACTCGGACACCTGTCGTATCAACTCCGTGGCACGCCGCCCGTCGCGTACGCTCGCGTCAGGTGACGCGGCCAGCAGCCTCGCCAACACGTGCGGAAACGCCGCCTCGCCGGGCCGCGCCAACATGTCCTCCTCGAGCCGAGCCTTCGCCTCGACATGGCGCCCGGCCCGGATCAGGGCGAAGGCGCGTCCCAGCCGCGCCGGTGCGTTGCTGGGGTCGAGTGTGCGCAACGCATCGTAGACATCCGCCGCCTCTGCGGCGTCACCGTTCCGCAGCAGCGCACCTGCCAAGTTGAGGTAGGCCATGTTGGCCCCCGGGTCCGACTCCACCGCGGCGCGGAAACGGGCAATCGCGTCCTGCTCCCGGCCGTCCTCCACGAAAAGAAGGCCCAACTGCAGGTTCGCTCTGGGGTGAGTCGGGTCAATCCGTAGGGTTTCCTGATACTGATACCGGGCCCCCTCGCGATCCCCGGTCGTCAGCAGCGCCAGCGCCAGCAAGTTGCGGGACACCGCGTTCTCGGGGTCCGCGGCCACCAGCGTGTTGAATTCGCCGATCGCCTCCGTCCAGCGTCCTGCGCGGGCCGCCATCACCCCGCGCGCCTCGATCGCCACGTTGCCCGCGACCGCCAGACCCTCGAGCTCCTGGAGCAGCGCATCGAACACCCCAACCTGATCAGCCTGCCGGCCCATCCCCGTGTTCAGGGTCGCCTGGGCCCGCGCATCGAGGTGCGCCTGCGCCTTCGCGTCCTCGCCGAGTCCGCGGTACGCCAGCGCCAGCGGATAGCGGATGGAGACCGCCCCCGGCGCAATCACCATCGCGCGCTCCAGTTGCTCGACGGCCGTCCCGAAATCGCGGTCCTGCAGCGCCATCTGCCCGAGCCCGACCAGGCACGGGCCGCACGACGGATCCAGCACCAGCGCATCGTTGTAGCGCCGCGTCGCCTCCTCGACACGATCCTGTCCGGCCAGCAAGTCCCCGAGCCGGACCAGTCCGGCCACGTAGCCTGGGCTCAGCTCGAGCGCGCGCTCCAGGGTAGGAATCGCCTGATTCGGCCTGGACGTGGTGTCATAGAGCACACCGAGGTAATAGGCCCATCGGAACTCACCGGGGGCCATCGCCTGCGCGTTGAGGTACGCCGCCTCTGCCCCATCGACCAGGCCATAGCCCGCAAACTGCATCCCGAGACGCCCGAACTGGTCGGCCGTCGCCGTCCCCGCCTCGATGGAGCCCTGCAGCGCGGCATGCGCGTCACGAAGTTGCTGCTGCACGTCCGCCTCGAACGCCTCGATCAGGGGAAGCGCAACCGGGGCTGGCCCCTCGGAGGCAACCGGCGAGTCTGGCGCACCGAACGGCACCGGCGCAGGCGTCTCGCCGCAGGCGCTCACCAGCAGGGCGGCGCCCCCGAGCGCCAGCCCCAGGATGAGGCGGACTGGCCATCCGCCCCGGTCGGACGTCACGGCTCGACGGTCCTTTCACCCGATGGGTCAACCGCCACCCCGGTCCCCTGCCGGAGCGTGGTCCAGGTATCAACGGTCACATCGGTCCATTCCTCGACGCGCCCGTCGGGCCACACGGCCCGTACGACGCTCACTGCGGCCTCCGCCCCGAGGCCCACCAGGACGCGTGGATCGTTGGCCGACGCGTAGCTCCCATCCGACCGGACCCGACGCCACACCGGCGGCCGGTCCGCCGTCACAACCGCCACGCGGGTGCCGAGCATGTCGCGTGTTCCCGACGTCCCCACCAGCCGCATCCCGATCCAGTGATTCCGATTTCCGACCGCATTCAACAGCAGCCGGGCCGGACCGTTGTTGTTCGTCACCACCACGTCGAGATCACCGTCGTTGTCCACGTCGCCGAACGCCGCGCCGCGGCTGACCTCAGAGGGCTCGAATGCCGCACCGGCGCGGTCCGACACCTCCTCGAATCTCCCAGTGCCCAGGTTGTGAAACAGCTGGTTCGTCTGGTGCAACGGATACGGATCTCGCTCCTGCACCAGACGTGGTACCAGATCAACGGCGCCGTTGACCACCATCACATCCAGCCAGCCATCGTTGTCATAGTCGAACCAGGCGGTGCCGAACCCGGTAAACGGGAGGCTGGGCGGTCCCAGACCGGTGCGGACGCTCTGGTCCTGGAACAACCCTGTCCCATCGTTGACGTAGAGCGTGTTCGTCTGGGTGGCCAGGTGCGAGATGAACAGATCCTCATCACCGTCGCTGTCGAAATCGCCGGCGTCAACCCCCATCCCGGCTTCGGCGTCGCCCGCCTCGTTGAGCGCCGACCCGTTGAAGAGGCCGGTGTTCACGAACGTTCCGTCGCCCTGATTCATCCAGCTCCGGTTCTCCGAGAGGTCGTTGGCGACGTAGATGTCGATCCAGCCGTTCCCGTCCAGATCCGCGGTCGCGACCCCGAGCGCCGGTCCGTATTCGGTGCCCACCTGCGAGACCGCGGTGGCATCCTCGAAGGTGCCATCTCCTCGATTC
>CALBET010000475.1 GCA_937888665.1 uncultured Acidobacteriota bacterium | reverse complement strand
GCTTGCAGTTTTTGCAAGATTTTGCGGGCGCGTACGGTGGCGTACTGGAGATACGGGCCTGTTTCCCCCTCGAAGCTCAGTGCCTCGTCGATGTCGAACGCAATGACTTTCCCCTTCGAGAACTTGATCATGAAGTACCGCACCGCGGCCGTGGCGATGGCCGTGGCGATGCGCCGTCGCGCGTCGGGCGCCAGGTCCTCGTGGCGGGCGGCCACCTCCCGTTCCGCGTGTGCCGTCATCTGGTCTAGCAGGTCGTCCGCTTTGACCCCGAGCCCTTTCCGGCCGGAGACCTCGACGAACGGCTTGTCGCCCTCGGCGTCCGCATAGCCGAGCGTGCGGGCGGTCGACCGCGAGAGGGCGACCATTTCATAGGAGAAATGCACCGACCGCTCCGCCTCGCGCGGGTGCTCGAGGGCCTTGAGCGCCTGCACCAGCAGGTCTTGCAGGTAGCTCTGGCGTGTATCGATCACGTTGTACACGGCGCCCGCCTGGCCAAACGGCGGTGTCGGCGGCGCGTCCGTGGGACGCGGCACGTCAACACTGGAAGTCGCCCACAACGGCCGGCCGGACGCCTGGGTCCCGAACCACCGATACCGAAAGTCGTCGCCCAGCAGTCCGAACTTCCACAGCTGATACGCGATGTCTTTCCCCACGTAGGTGACCGTGCCATTGGAACGCACGATCACTTTGAGTCGCTCGTCCGCATCACTGTCCGGGGGCTCGGTCGCGGCGTCGCCGGCATCGGTCTTGGGCGCGGCTTCGGCGTCGGCATCTTCGATCGGCATCACCCAGCAGCCCGCGAGACGGCCGTCCGGCTGGAGGAACACGGCGCCGGAGGCCTTCAGGATCTCGAAGGCGCGCGCCCAGAACTGCAGACGGATGATGTCGCCCTCCCAACTGAGCAGGTCGTACTCGATACCGAGCCGCGCCATCGTGTTCAGGTGGCAGCGCACGATCCGGTCCGTCAACACCCGTGCGATCGTGGCGGTCGGTTCCCTGTCGTGCTCCAGTTCCTGCAGGGTGGCCCGGCGGTGGGTCAGTCGCGACTCGTCCTGGTCGTACCACTCGGTCACCCGGGCGTAGAGATCCCAGCAGTAGTAGTCGAACCGCGGTTCGTCGACGAGCCCCCGCAGTTCGTCCAGCCCCTTGCCCTCGAGCTCGCGGAGGCCGACCACGATGTCGGCGACCTGGACGCCGGTATCGTCGATGTAGTTCTGCACCTCAACCTCGGTCCCGAGATAGCGGAGCAGACGGCACAGCGTGTCGCCCAGTGCGGCATTCCGCAGGTGGCCCACGTGCGCAGCCTTGTTCGGGTTAATCGCGGTATGCTCCACGACGGTTTTCGGGCCGGTGGTGGGCCTTACAGCCGCTGCCCCAGTCACCCAGCCGCGGGCGCACGCGGCTCGATCGAGAAAGACGTTGAGATACCCGGCCCCGGTCGGTTCCAGCCGGCCGAGCCCGTCCATGTGGCCGGCGCCGGCAACCGCCTCGGCGATCTCAAGCGCGATAGCCCGGGGCGCCTTGCGCACGGTACGGGCCAGTTCGAAGGCGACGGTGACCGCCAAATCGCCCAGCGCGCGGTTCGGCGGGTACTCGAGCGCGATGGCGGGCATCGACGCGGGGTCGAGTCCGTACAGCGTCGCTAGGGCGGCGGTGATCCGTTCACGAAGCAGAGTCTGAAGCGGCAGTATCATGAGGGTCGTTCCGCTAGGTCGATGATGAGGGTCGGCTGTCGAGACTGAGCGGGCGCGGTCGTCAGCAAGCACTAGTCGTCGTCGGTCAGGGCGCGTGCGCGTCGGTGGTCGTCCGGGGTGTTGACGTTCAGGAACAGCGTGCCATTCGGATCGAACGGCGCCAGTTCGGGTGTATCGATGTGGGTCACGCGAATTGCGTGCTCCAGAGCCGAGAGTTGGAGCGCGCCTCGTTCCAGGCGTGACCGAATCGGTCCAATGCAGCTCCGAGCATACACGGCGCACAGCGGCTGCGGGCCGGCCGCGGTCCGCGGCACCGCCGCGTCGCTCTGGCCCACCCGCGTCACCAGGTGGCGCAAGAACGACGTGGTGACGAACGGGAGGTCGCAGGCAACCACGACCGTGTGTTCGGTGGGCGCCCTGACCAGCGCGGTATACACACCGCTCAGGGGCCCCGCGCCCGGTATAAGATCCGCGCACACGCGCAGGCCAGACCCTCGGAAACGGTGCGGGTCGTCCGTGACGATCAGGATATGCTCAGCGACGTGCCGCAGCACCGACAGCTGGCGATCAAGGATCCGCCGGCCGCCCACAGTGAGGGTCCATTTGTCGAGACCGCCCAGGCGTGTCGCCCGGCCTCCCGCGATGATGGCCGCCGTTCGCACACTCGTCGGGTGAATCAGTCCTGCGGGAACACGCATCGCCAACCTTAACAGATGTCGGAAGCAAAAATCGGGCGAGTGCTTGCGTCGAGTCTGTACCAGGCCATCGACGAGCTCATGCCGACGCGGGTCGAGTTCTACGAGAGTTGGCTTACCGCCGGTCGCATCCAGCAGGGGGAACTGGGACGCGCGCGTGTCGCCGCCGTGCTGAGCTTCTTGCGCCAAGAGGGCGCGATGTACGACGCGGTGGTGCGCCGGGCCGGACGCTACACGGTCGACTGGACCGTCGATACGCTCCCGTCGGTGGAACGCGCGGTGG
>CALBET010000474.1 GCA_937888665.1 uncultured Acidobacteriota bacterium | reverse complement strand
CGCGAAGCGCCTCTGTTAGCAGTCCAGAGATATTCTGATGCGACTCGGCCGCGAACTCCCGGAACTCGTTCCAGACGGACTCTTCGACCTTGGAACTGACCTTAATCATAATATTGACATATCATGACACGTCAGGTCTGCGGAGGCAACGTCTCGTATGGGCGCGACGTCCCCGCCGGAGAGTGAGCGGCACGGCGGCCCCAGGCGGCGACCGGACGCCGTTACTCAGACCGCAAGGCCGCGAGAAGCGGAGACCGGACAGCCACGATGGTGGCCGCCAGTGAGGAGACCAGGCCGGCCGCTGCCACCGCCAGCAGCAGGCCCCCCAGCGAGACGATCGGGAACTGGCCTCCCCGCTCGAGAAAGGCTGGCGCGATGGCAACGAGGGCGCAGATGGCGCCGGCAGCCAGGCCGCCGAAGAGCAACAGCCCATTCTCGACCAGCACCATCCAGGACAGGTCTCGCGCGCCGTACCCCACCGCACGCAACAGCGCGAGTTCGCGACGACGCTCGAGCACATTGCGCAGCAGCACCGCACCCAGCCCGAATGTGCCGAGGAGGAGTCCGAGCGCACCCAGCGTTTGGAACGTGGCCAGGTAGGTGTTGTTGACGCGGTGGAACGCGGCGAGCCGGTCGGACGCGAGGGTCACGTCGAAGCCGTAGTCGGCCAGCCGATCTTCCAGCGCCGCGGTCACGCCCGCCGTGTCGTCGGCCGGTGCGTCGATCAGGAAGAACCGGTAGCCCTCGTGTTCCGGGAACAACCGAACGAACGGCCGCTCACCGATGATCAGCTCGCCCTGGAAGATGCTATCCGTCAGAGCCGCCACGATCCGGAGCGTGATCGGGTTGTCGCTGTCGCGGTTCAGAATGAAGTCGTCACCCACCGCCAGGTGCAGGGCGTAGGCGAGCGACGTGGCGTCGGCAATCGCCGGTACCGCCCCGTCGTCAAACTGTCGGTCGAGCAGCAGCCACGGGTTCGCGGCCTCGGCGTCGGTGTCCGCCATGGTCCGACCAAAGGTGAAACGTCCGTCGGCGACAAAGGCCGGCTCAGGCGCCAGCAGTTTCGGATTCTTCGCCTGGTAGAGATTGAGGCAGCTGGCGTCCTCGCCAGGCCGCACCCGGAACCTGGCATAGGTCGCCGCGGCGAACAGATCGTCGTCGAACGACGAGATCCCGAGTTCCGCCTGCCCATCATCCGACGACAGATCGAGCACGATCGGCAGCAACGACTCAGCCATCAGCGGATAGCCTCCGGTGCCGGAGGCGCGGTCCGTGTGCTCCCCCCCACCCTCGAGGTGGAAGGCATCGACCGCCACGATAATGAACGCGGCGAACGCGATGAGGGTGATACACAGCACGGAACGGCCGGGCCTGGCGGTGGCGTTCCGCAACCCGACTCGCGAGACCGACCAGGTCGCCGGCACCGCCTGCCCCGCGGCGTCCTGCCGCGCCAGCAGTGTCCACGCCAGCGTCAGCAACGAGGTCAGCAGCAGCAGACCGGCGCCGAAGAACCCGGCCGTGTCGCCAACGACGTCGACCAGCGTCGCCGCCAAAACCAGCGCCCCGAGCACACCGAGCGCCGCCGGCGCGTGACGAGTGAGCCCCCTGGCCCGCCCGCCGACGGGTCCGCTGCGTCCCGTCTGTTCCGGCAGCGCGCCACTGATGAGCGCGCGCGGGGTCGCTCTTTCCACGGCTCGCAATGTCCAGGCGATGGACCCCACCGCCGCCAACCCACCGCCCGCCAGCCCGAGGCCAAGCGCCGCCGGCGACACGTGCAACGTCAGCAGCGTGGTACCGACCGCGTCGACCCACCAGGTGCGCAGCCCCCACATGATCAGTCCGGCGTAGCCGACGGCGCCGGCCACGCCCAGCAGGCCGCCGGCCAGCGACAACACCCCCGCCTCGGCCCAGAACAGACGTCTGAGGGCGGACGCGTGAAAACCGAGGGCGCGCAGCGCTCCGATTTCTCGCAACCGCTGCTCAACACCGAGGCGGAAAAACAGGCTGGCCAGCAGCAGCGCCGAGACCACGAGGAAGAAGCTGAAATAGGTGAAATACTCGCCGAAGTCGGTCACGCCGGCGGCCGCCTCGAGTGCGAGCCCCCGCGCCGGGTACACCACGAAGCCGGCGGCGAGCGGGTCGAGCGCCGACCGAAGCGCCACCCGGTAGGCATCGATGTCCGGTTCGGACAGGCTCGACGTCGATGAGAGTCGCAGGGAGGTCACCTGTCCCCAGCGAGACCCCCACAAGGTCTGGCCGCTAGCCAGCGGCACGAACGCCTTCGCGACGGTGCGATGCTCGTCCCAGTAGTCCTCGTCTTTCGGGCGGACCAGATCGAGGTCAATGGGAAACGGCGGATCCCAGTCGGACACGTCGGTGGCCTCGGTGATCCCAGGATAGTCCGGCGCGAAGTCCTGGTCGGCCGCCAGCCCCTCGATCGGCACGATGGCGGCTACCCGGAACTGAGCCTCGTTGGTCAGCAACGCCCCCGCCTCTTCCCAGAGGTAGTACTCGATCGTCACGACGTCACCGAGCCCGGCCTCGAGATCCTCGGCCGTCCAGTCGTTGAGCACGATCGGCGGTGGTCCAGGGCGAGAGGCATCCACGTCTACCTCGCTCGCGCCTGCGCCGGAGACATCGAGGTCCAGCAGGTCAAGCGCGGTGACGAGCGAATAGGGGGTTTGCCGATCACCGGACCGGATCGCGTTGGCCAAGTAGGTCAAGATCGCGTGATCGGACATCCCGGCCTCAGCGGCCGCCGCCCGAGCCGCGGTCACGACGTCGTCGTCAAGTAACCCGGCCATCGATTCGACCGCCAGCGTGCCCGAGTCCTCAAGCCACCGGACCCGCAGGCCGAGATCGTCCAACCGTGTCTGAGCGCGCAGCGCCGCCTCGATGCTGGCCACCGCGACCGACGTCTCGAGTTCCGCCGCGCCACCGCCCAGGAGCAGCGTGTTGGCCTGCTGGTCGAGCTCGAGGTCGCGCTGCATCCGACCGAGGTGAATGAACACACTTCTCGAAAACCCCTGCTGGGGCCTAATCGAAAATTCTCCGAGACTCTCTGGCGTGAGCACCTCCTGGATCCGCAGACGCATTGTCCGGCCCAGGTCGTCACGGCGGCCGTGCAGAGAGCTGACCGGGATGGCGGATGGTTTCTGGACGCGCACCAGCAGTGTCTCGCCGAGGGCGGCGCCGAGCTCTCGGGCCAGCCCCCCGCTGAGGAGGACGGTGCCTGGCTCCGGTGTCCGCCCCTCCGGCTCGATCCCGTGAAAACGCCAAAACCGTTCGTCGACGCCGTAGACCTGGATACCGCCGGCCCGGCTGCCGGTGTCCTGATGAGTGACGAACCCTTCCAGTGCGATGAGCGGCACGCTGGACCCCGCGGCGGCTGAACCCGCCAGCCCGGTCGTCAATGCGCCAACCACCTCGTCACCGAGGGCTTCGCGAAAGAACAGCCCCGATGTCACCACATGATCGACGTGGCCCAGGCGCAGTAGCGCCAGATCGCGCAGGCTGGCGCGGACCGAGGTCCCCACCAGAAAGGCACCCGCGAGCACCGAGACGGCCACACCGACCCCGGCGACCACGGCCAGATTGGTCCGCCAGAAGTGGACCAGGCTTCGCCGCAGCAGCGTCAGCGCGGTCATGGCCGGTCCGTTCCGTCTTGGCGTTCGGCGTGTTCGGTGCGTTCAAGCCGATCGCCGACCAGCTCGAACCGGATCGCGCAGCGGGCCGCGAGGGCGATATTGTGGGTCACGATGAGCAGCACCGTCTCCTGGCGCTCGTGCAGGTCGAACAGCATGGACGCCACCACCTCGCCCGCCGCGCGGTCGAGGTTGCCCGTCGGCTCGTCGCACAGCAGCAGCGGCGGACGCCGGATGAGCGCCCGCGCCAGAGACACCCGCTGCCGCTCGCCGCCGGAGAGTTCACCGGGGCGATGGTCCAACCGGTCGGCCAGCCCCACCCGATCGAGCAGCTCCCGCGCGCGATCCGGCGCGCCCGCGTCGTGCTCTCCCACCAGTGTCGGTATCAGCACGTTCTCAAGCACGGTGCACTGCGGAAGCAGGAGATGGTCTTGGAAGACAAACCCGACGCGTCGATTGCGGAAGACCGCGAGTTCGGTGGACGACAACGTGAACGGATTCACCCCGTCCAGCGTGACCGTGCCTGAGGTCGGTGGTTCCAGGGCGCCCAGGACATAGAGCAGCGTGCTCTTGCCGCTACCGGATGGACCCACGATGGACGCGGCGTCGCCGGGACGCAGCGACAGCGTGAGGTTGGACAGGATGGTCAGCGGCCCGCGCGGGGTCGGGTATGACTTGGCGAGGTTGGTAACTTCGAGCACGTGTCTTTGGACGTCGGCCCGGCGGTTCGCGTTTCCGCGCGGCAGCGGGCAGGCGTTACCCCTGTTGGAACGCCCGCGGCCGGAAGAGAAAGTCGACGATGTTTCCCTCGTGCGGCTGCAACCAGTTGAGCTTGACGGTCGGGACCGGCCCGATGTTCAACCGGTCAATGTTGCGGGCGTCCAGCAGGGCGCGCGTGAACGCGGGATCCTCCGTCAGCCCGGTCGCCACCAACGTGGTCCCTATCGACTTGAGCATCTGGTCCTGCGGACACTCCACAACGGTGACGAACGGATACATGTACTCCTTCTTGACCATCGCCGCCTCGGGCGAGGCGCAGTGCACCACGGTTGGACGTATGTAGTCACACCGCTCGCGCGAGACCAGCCGCCCGCCGTCCTGATACTGCGCAGACACTTCCTCGACCCCGGCTTCCTTCAACGCATTGTCGATGTCGGCGGAAATCGCGGCCGCCTGTCCCGGCACCGTGAAGGCCGCGAGCGCCGCGTCCGGATCCTCCGGTGGCAGTGGCGCGATCGGTCCCAGTCGCTTGGCCAAGGCCTCGGCGATTTCACGCGTGTGGCGGGGCGCCCAGATTCCGGAACAGTTGATGCACCCGCGACCGCTGTTGGTCAACACGCTGTCGACCATCACGTCCACATACTGCTCCCAGTCGTCGACCTTGTCCTCGCCGATCAGAATCTTGCTGAACCCAGGTCCATGCACCTGCACGCCCGGACTCGCGGCGTAATGCTCAACCGTCGCGGTCCCGCCGAAGATCAAGCTGCGGGTCGTATTGTTCAGCACCGCGGCGCCAACTTCGCCGAGCCCCGGATAGAGCGAGATCGCTTCCTTCGGGATGCCGGCCTCGAAGAACGCCTGAGCCATCCGCCAGGGCGTCCACGGCTCCTGTGGACCCGGCTTGAGGACGAGCCCGATCTGCAGGGGGATGATCGGCAACCACAAGCTGTGCACGCCTGGCGAGTTGGACGGGAGGACCATGCCCACCACTGGTGCCGTCGCCTGATAGCTACGCATCACCCCGTCCTCTTCCCCGTAGCCCCGGGTCAGAATGTCGTAGTCGAGCCGCCGGGTCAGCGACCTGAGCACCTCGTCGAGGTGGCTGAGCACATACTCAAGCTTGCCCATGTTCATCCGGCACATGTGCTCGGGCAGACCAGTCGTGGCCGACTGCTGCCGCACGAAGTCGTCCGGCGTCTGCGTGCCGTCGCCAAGCGGCAACTCGGCCGATTTGAACAACTCGCCGCCCTTTTTCACCATCGCCAGCAAGTCCGCGCAAGGAATCTCGCGCAGCGCGTCACGGGCGCGCTCCGATCCCTTACGCAAGTCGCGAGCCACCATCCCGGGGTTCGCCTGGCTGACCTCGGCCACCGGTTCGCCCGTCGCAAAATGGTGGACCTGGGTGGTCTCGAGGCTGGTATACGGCTGTCCCCACCGGAGAATCGGAAAGTGAATCACGGCTCTGTCAATCCTGGCTACACGTGAACGCTTGGTGACGTGCTGAATTGATGAAACGTGCTATTCAACAGTGATCGAAATCGTCGTACACAGACCGTCCTGGGTCACGTGCATGTCGTCGCCGATCTGGAGCGTCAGCGTGTGCTGACCAGCGGGGAGCAAGGTCTCGAAGACCTTCGATCCGTCCCCAAAATGCACCCACGGATCGGCCTTCGGAATGGCTTCCCCAACCGCCAAGCACTCGGTATCAATGCCCACGTGGTGATGTCCCATCCCCTCCCGCGGGCTCTCGACCTCGGCCGGCACGGGCGAGATATTGAGGTTCGACACGATGAACTCCATGGACACCGGACTCGACACGGTCGCGCCGTCGGTCGGGCTGACGAACCCCACGGTTGGGGTCGTGGACGAACGGTCCTCCATCGGGGCCGCCGGCGCCGCAGCTTCTTCGATCGGCTCGGGCTCCGGCTCGGGCGCGGGCGCGCCGCCTCCGCACGCCGCCAGTCCCGTGGCCAACACCATGGCCAGTCCGCCCATCCAACTCGCCGTCAGCCTCTTTCGCCCGGTTCTCAGTATCAGCACTGTGTGTCTCCTTGCTACTAATTCAGCGGGCCTGAAGGCCCTTGCTACATCTTGTCAGCGGGCCTGAAGGCCCTTGCTACATCTTGTCAGCGGGCCTGAAGGCCCTTACTACATCTTGTCAGCGGGCCTGAAGGCCCTTCTATCTCAATACACGCCGACGGTCGTTGCCGACCCCAGCTGGCTGAACGGTCGAACCCCGCTCACACCGTCCCAGGGGTACTGCTCGCAGGGCGGTTCCCGCTCGCCCTCGTCACGCTCCTGGAACCGGGGCACGAAGAACTCTTTCGTGAGTGTCGTCAGCATCACCCGTCCAGTCTCCCCGTAGCCAACGACCCTCTCGGCATCGTTGGCATCGACCACCTGCAGGACGGCGCGCGGCTGCGGCGCGTAATAGGTGATCTTGTACCCGTTCTCCGGCCCGCTCGGCGGGCTGGCCGCCAGCCCCATCAACGTGTTGCCGTAGGTCGGCGTCATGTAGATACCGTCCAGCAGCTCCTCATGCGCAAAACGGTTCCATTGCGGCGTGAATTCGGTGCCGCCGGCGAAGATGCCGGTGATGCCGGCCTCCTTCAGACTGGAACCATTCTCTTCCAGGCGATTGGCCAGCGACTCGAGCAGCTTCGGCGTTGTAAACATGCACTTGATGTCGTGGCTCGCCGACAGGACCGTGAGCGCCTGGTCGATAACGTGGTCCTGGTAGGCCTTCAGGTGCTCCATCCAGCCCTTTTTTATCAGTTTGATGACCCAGCGGGGATCCAGGTCGACGCAGAAACAGATGCCGCCCCGATGCTGCGCCAGATGCTCGACCGCCAGTCGGAGCCGGCGTGGCCCGCTCGGGCCCAACATCAGCCAGTTGCTCCCGTGGGGAAAATACTCGTCCGGGAGCGTGTTGGAGAAGAGCTCGTAGTCGATCCGAAAGTCCGCCTGAGCCACACGGCTCTTCGGAATGCCTGTGGTGCCGCCGGTCTCGAACACGAACGTCGGCCGGTCGGCATACGCCTTCGGGACCCATCGTCGGACAGGCCCACCGCGGAGCCAATCGTCTTCGAAGTGCGGAAACTTGCTG
>CALBET010000473.1 GCA_937888665.1 uncultured Acidobacteriota bacterium | reverse complement strand
GGTGGTAGATATCTTCGGTGCGCTCCGTGCGAGCTTGCCCGCGTTCCAGGACGGGCAGGCGTACTACCTGCTCATCGCCTTCACGCTGGCATCCACGGTGCTTTGGGGACGTCTCTACTGCGGGCGGATCTGCGCGTTCGGGGCGCTGACACAGTTGATGGATCGCATCGTGCCGTCCCGGTTTCGCATCGAGCCGCCTGCCTGGCTCGACAAGCGTCTCGTGTATCTGAAATACGTCATGCTCGGCAGCGCGGTGCTCTACTTTCTGGCCAGTGGCGATACGCTCGTCTATCGTTACATCGAGCCGTTCTGGATGTTCACGCTGAACGGGAACACGGTGATGTGGACGCTGCTGACGGTGCTGCTCCTGGCCACCGTCTTCGTGCGTAACCTCTATTGCCGGTATCTCTGCTCGGTCGGCGCCGGGCTCGGTCTGCTGTCGAACCTGACCGTGTTCAAGATCAAGCGGTGGAGCGAGTGTTCGACGTGCAAGCTCTGTGAAAAGACCTGCGAGTGGGGGGCTATCGACGGCCCGAAGATTCTGGTCAGCGAGTGCGTGCGTTGCGACGATTGCGAACGCCTGTACGCCGATGAAGACAAGTGCCCGCACTGGCTCATCAAGAAACACGTCGCGACTCGGGAGGCGAGAGTTGGTTGACCCGCGTCTGCGTTCCCGCACCGATCGATCCTCAATGACCCTCACGCCGAGTGTCATCGTGGTGAGCGTCGCATGCTGGCTCTGCGCCACCGGCGTCGGCCGGGCTCAGCCGATCACGCCGACCTCGGCCGCGCTGGGCACTGGGCCGCGCGTTGTCGTGGCCCCATTCGTCAACCTCAGCCTGCAAACAGGTGATGAGTGGATCGGCATCGGGATCGCCGAGACCCTCGTCGCTGATCTGATCCAGACCGGCGCCATCGGCGGCGCGGCGGTGCTGTCGGCGGCCTCCATGCCGCCGGGCGGCGCGCCGCCAGATGAGGCCGCGCAGCGTGCGGCCGCCGAGCGAGCGGGTGCGGCCTGGTTGGTGAACGGCGCCTATCAGCACGTGGGACCGGTGCTGCGTATCACTGGCCGGGTCGTCGATGTGCGCACCGGCGCCATCCGGCACACCGCGAAGATCGATGGTCGCCTGGAAGACCTCTTTGATGTGCAGGATCAGCTGGCGGCGGCGCTCACGGACGGGCTGGCCGGATTGTCAGCTGACGTGACGGCCGATCGCCGAGGCGGAGAACCACCCGCTGAGGCCAATCGAGACGCTCCTGCGGCGCCGGCCGCCGTCGCCGGTGTCACCGGCATCGCCGAACTGGGCGGAGTGTCCGGCGCCGGCTCGACCACAGCACCCGGGCGGGGCGGCCGTGGCGGGTTTGCGGCGACCCCGGTGAACGGGCGCTCGCGCGCGGTCGTCGGCCGGGCGACCGCGTCGCCTCGCGTGGACGGCAGCCTCGACGACGCGGTCTGGCAGACCGCCACTCACCTGACCGAGTTCTTCCAGATTTCACCGCTGGAAGGGGCCCCCGGCACTGAGGCAACCGACGTGTGGATGGCCTACGACGACGACCAGCTCTACCTGGGCTTCTATGTGCACTACACCGAGCCCGGTATGATACGGGCGAATCGCGCCGACCGGGATGAAATCCAGGGCGACGATCGCATGTCGGTGCTCATCGACCCGTTTCTCGCCCAGCAGCGGGCGTATCAGTTCGAGGTGAACGGCTTCGGCGTGCAGGCCGACTCGCTCGTCAATGCGGACGGGACCACCGGCGCGTCGAGCGGCCGGGTCTCTCGCCCGCAGACCACGGGTGGGGTCAGGAGAGCCGGCGGCGGCGGCGGCGGCGGACTCAGCGGTTCGGGGCAGTTCGGGATTCGCGGCGATTCGTCCTGGGACAGCTTGTTCGAGACAGCGGGACGGATGGTCCAAGATGGGTGGACGGCCGAGATGGCCATCCCGTTCAAGAGCCTGCGATACCCGGCGGGCACCGGCGACCGTCGCTGGGGTTTTCAGATTACTCGCGTGATTCGCGGGAAGTCCGAAGCGGTGGCGTGGTCACCCGTTTCACGTGGCGTCGCTGGCCAGTTGACACAGTTTGGTCTGCTCGAAGGACTGTCAGGGCTGTCGACGAGCCGGAATCTGGAAATTCTTCCGGAGGTGACCGGCGTCAAGTTCGGCTCGCTGGACACCGGCACCGGTGCGTTCGCCGAGCGTGATGCGCAAGGCGACGTCGGTGTCAGCGTGAAGTACGGCATCACGCCCAATCTCACGGCGGACCTCACCTACAACCCAGATTTTTCACAGATCGAGTCCGACCAGCCGCAAATCGAGACAAACACACGATTCCCGCTGTTCTTTCCCGAACAGCGGCCGTTCTTCCTTGAGGGGCAAGAAATTTTCGCGACCCCAACGATCACGAATCTGCTGCACACGCGCACCGTCATCGACCCCCGGTTCGGGGCCAAGCTGACCGGCAAGCTGGGCCGGACCACCATTGGACTCGTGGCGGCCGACGACGAGGCAGCCGGACGGCTCGACGACCGAACCGACGCACGATTCGGCACGACTGCGCAGACCTTCGTGGGGCGCGCGAGATACGACCTGTATTCAGAGTCGTATCTGGGCGCCATCGTCACCTCCCGTGAGTTCGGTGAGGAACACAGTCGCGTGGGCGGGGTGGACGGTCGTTTTCGACTGGGGCGTACCCATCTGGTCAGTTTTCTCGCGGTCGGTTCATCCACGCAGAGTGACGAGGAGGGTGAGCTCGCCGGGCCGGTCCTTGAAGCCGACTACACACGGCAAGGGCGCAATCTGGGCTACGGGGCCTCGTACAGCAGTGTCGACCCGGACTTTCGCACCGGGACCGGATTTCTCTCCCGGCTCGACTATCGGCAGGCGACCGGCCAAGTGTCGTATCGCTGGTTCCCTGAGTCGGCCCTGATTACCTGGGGGCCGACGGTCGAGTACTTGCGGCTGTATGACCATGACGGCGTGCTGCAGGACGAACAGATCCAGGGGCGCGTGAGCCTGTCGTTTCAGAGGAACATCTCGCTCAACGGCACCGTCAGTCGCGACCTCGAGCGGTTCAACGAGATCGATTTTCGTAAGCACAGCTACGGATTGTTCGGGGTCATCAGCACCCAGAAGGTGTCTCTGGTGGGTGGCTTCAACCAGGGTGACGGCGTGTTGTTCAGCGACAGCCCGTTCCTCGGGCGCACCACGAGCGGCAACTTTCAGCTCAGTGCTCGCCCGACGTCGCGGTTGCGGGCGGAACTGGTCGGCATTTTCAGCCAGTTCGTCGATCCGGCGGACAACAACGAGGTCTTCGACGTCAAGATCTTCCGTACCCGGGTCACGTATCAGTTCACCAACCGCCTGCTGGCCCGCCACATCCTTGAATACAACACGGCGGCCGTGACGTTCGGCAACAATGTGCTGCTGACGTATCGCATCAACGCCGGAACCGTCGGGTTCCTTGGCTACGACGACCGCTACAAGCAGGCGTCGCTCATCGACGACTTTCAGTTCACGTCGACCGCGCTCCAGCGGACAAACCGTGCGGTCTTCGCCAAGGTGTCGTATCTGTTCCGGTACTAAGCGGAGACGGCCTTCGGCGGGCCGCCGTTTCTGATCTATCGTGCCGATGCGCTTCCACGTCCACTGGCCACCCGCGGTGGGTTGCCGTGCCTTCCACAGGCAACATGATGGTTCCCGGGGCCGTTGTCCATGTCCCGCCCGTGACACAAAAACCCGAACGAGTTGACTGTCTGGCGAGACCAGAGGCGCCTGTCGCCGTCGGGACTGAAGAGGAGAAGGGCAGGTGATGACAGCAGGACGTATACCGGTGGTCGGCGCAGTCGTGGTCGTGGCCGCCGTCGTGGTCACGCTGGGCGGGCGCCCCAGTGTGGCGGCCACTCAAGCCAGAACCGTGTGGGACGGGGTGTACACCGCCGAGCAAGCGGCTCGCGGAGCCCCGCTCTACGCGTGGTCCTGCGCCGAATGCCACGGGTCGGACCTGACCGGCGGCGAAATGGCGCCGGGGTTGGCGGGGAGTGAGTTTGCCTGGAATTGGAATGGGTTGTCGGTCGGAGACCTGTTCGAGCGGGTGCGAATCTCGATGCCGCAGGGCGTGCCCGGCAGCGTGAGCCGCCAGGAGAAGGCGGACATCCTGGCGTTCATGTTCGCGCGGAGTGGGTTTCCCGCCGGCGAGACGGAACTGGCCAGTCGAACCGCGATGCTGGCCGGCATCAGTGTCCTGGCCGAAGCGCCCACGCCACGATAGTCGGGGGAACGCGAGCACTCCTTGGGCGCCTCCGCGTTCCAGGGATCGCCGTGCGGGCAGGTCGACCGCCTCTCCGCTCACGCACCGGTGGCGCCGGCCGATGCGGGCGGCTGCTCTGGGCTCTGCATCGCGTTGAAGCCGGCCCACACCATGCCGGCGATGAGCATCGCTAGCAGCAACCAGCCCATCGCGCCCGTGAACATCGCCCGGCTGAAGGCCGCCCAGGTGATCGGGAACTGGCTCAGCAGTTCCCACCGCGCGGTCATCCAGTGCCAGCCCGTGTGCGCGACCAGGGCGGACAGCATGATGGTGCCGATCCGTTCCGCCACCACATATCGGAACAGGACATTCAGCGCCGGTACGAGGAGCAGTAGCACGAGCAGTTGCCCGAGCTCCACGCCGATGTTGAATGAGAGGAGCGACGTGAGCAGGTGAGTGCCGGCGAACTGCAGCGTTTCCCGTAACGCGAACGAGAATCCAAACCCATGCACGAGGCCGAAAATGAACGTGATCGCCCACCGTCGCCGGGTGGTCGCGCCAACGATGTTCTCAAGCGCCATGTACACGATCGACATGGCGATCAGGGTTTCTACCAGCGGCGGGAACCAGAGCGCATCCGGGGCCAGGTTGTAGGCGGAGGCAAGCAACGTGAACGAATGGGCGATCGTGAACGCGGTCACAATGGCCGCCAGGGCCCGGACGCGGCGGAACGGAATGACCAGACAGGCCAGAAACAGCAGGTGGTCCGTGCCGTCCAGGATGTGCTCGAAACCCATGACCACGAATCGGAACGCCGCCTGATGCCAGCGTGGGTCCAGTCGAACCAATCCCGGGTCGCCGCGCAGCTCGAACGCCCGCTCAGCCCCGCCCGGTGGCAGGAACCGTAACACCGTGATGACCCGAAGCCCCATGCGTTCGAGGCTGGGACGAATGGAGAACTCAGACTGGTCTGACTGGATGGGGTAGTCGAACAGGACGTCGAGGACCGCCTGTTGCCAGACGAGCTGCGTGCCAACCGGGAGGAGCTCGCCCTGCACGTGCGCGAGCGCTCCCTCGTAGGTCGCGAACGCGCGGTTGGACGGCAGCGACACCTTGATGGCGCTGATCGTCGGTGTCGTCAATCTGGCGCCGTTCTCGAAGATCTGGACCTCCTGTCCCATCCACACCATGGCCGCATCATTGAACTCTGACCGGCTCCGCGCCCGTTCGAAGTCGAGGTAGCCCGGCCCGATCGTCGGGAAGACCATGTCCGACAGCGCTTCCAGGGGCACTCGTACGAGCAGGCGCAGTCGCTGGCCCTCCGGCTTGACGAACGCCTGCACCGTCACGTCGCCCGGGATGTCGTGGGCTGATTGCCGCGCGGGAAACGCCAGCATGAGACCGGCGACCACGGCGACCAACGCGATCAGGCTGCCCGGTCGAACGAGTTTGGGGGTTGTCATGGATTTCACTGTTTTACGCGAAGTGTCTCGACCGCCGTCGCCCGGCATCGCCCGTCATGTCGCCGAGCCCGTGGGCACCGACCGTTTTAAGGGTTTCGAAAATATAGCGCAATTCAACGGCATTGCAAGTATACTGTCGCCTTCCGAGAGGACTTCGGAGCCTCGACGTACGTGGGCTCTTGCGGTCGACTTACATGGAGGAATGCCGATGAATCGGAAGCAGCATCTTCTTTTTGGCTCTGCACTGGCGACGGCCGCACTCGTGGTTGCGTGCGCCGGCGGCGCCCAGGAATCCGGCGGTGGTGGTGATGATGACGCCGCATCGATGTCGATGTTGTCGCAGAATCCCGATGACGGGGTGCCGACCTTCGAGGTCGATCCGCTGTTTCCCAAGAACCTGCCGAACCATTGGCTGATGGGGCCGACTATCGGTGTCGACGTCGACTCGCGCGACCATATCTGGGTTGTGCACCGCAACACCCCCGATCAGTTCGTCGCCACCACGGAAATCGGCATGACGACGGATCCGCCGGTTGCGCAGTGCTGCCAACCGGGTGATCCCGTCCTGGAATTCGACCAGGAAGGCAACCTCGTGAGTAGCTGGGGTGGCCCGGGGACCGAAACGGGCGACTACCTCTGGCCGATATCCAATCACGGGATTACCGTGGACGGTATGGACAACGTCTGGATCGGCGGCAACGGCGGTCCCGACTCGCACGTCCTGAAGTTCGACCGTCAGGGCAACTTCCTGATGCAGATTGGCAGATCGAACGCACGGATGACCGGCCCGGTCAGCGAGCGGACGGGGGAGCCGACCGCGGTACGCGACAGTCATTCAATGGACAGCTTCGGGCGGGTCGCCAAGATCGGCATCGACAACGAGGCCGGCGAGGCGTACTTCTCCGATGGGTATTTCAACAAGCGGATCGCGGTGGTCGACATGGCCTCCGGCGAGATGAAGCGGTTCTGGGGCGCCTACGGCAATCCGCCGGACGACGACCTCGACCTCGGTCCCTACAGCCCGGACGAGCCGTCGCAGCAGTTCCGTGGCCCGGTGCACTGCGGAGAAATCTCGAACGACGGACTGGTCTACGTCTGCGACCGTGGCGGCGACCGCGTGCAGATCTTCCAGAAGGACGGCACGTTCGTTTCCGAGCATCAGTACGCGAAGCAGACGTTGTCGCAGGGGTCCACCTGGGACATCGACTTCTCACACGACCCTGGACAGAAGTGGATCTATCTGGCTGATGGTCAGAACATGAAGGTCTACATCATCGAGCGCGAGACGATGGAAGTGGTGACGGCGTTCGGGGACGGCGGTCGCCAGCCCGGCATGTTCTTCGCGGTCCACAGCATTGCGGTCGACTCGATGGGGAACATCTTCACGACCGAGACCTACGAAGGGTCGCGTCTGCAGAAGTTCGTCTTCAAGGGCTATGGCCCCGTGCCTGCCGGTGCCGAGGGTGAGAATAGCCAGGGCGTGCTCTGGCCCAGCACCAACTAGGTTTACGGCAGTGTTTGTTCGTCGGTAGGACTCCGGCCGGCCCACCGTGGAGGTGGGCCGGCCGTTCGTTTGTACGGCGGTGTCCGCGCAGACAATCTGGCTGCGTGGTATCATCCGCGCGATTTATCGAGACTCGGACGGGTCCGTATTTGTTGGGGAGGTGTCATGCGTCGCTCTGGAGTGCTTTACGTGCAGCAGGTGGCTGTCGCCCTTGGTGTCCTGCTCTTCGCTGGAACGGGTAGCGTGCTGGCGCAGGACCTGACCGAAGAAACCTATGGGCCGATGATGGCCGAGGTCCGGCTTCTGGTGGGCGACGTCTCGCAGCACATCGACAACCGCTACTGGCCTGAACTGGGCGAGGATCTCGACAAGATGTTCCCCATCTTCCGCCGCATGGAAGCCTTCTGGACGGCCCGTGGCAACGACGGAGCGGTTGCGCTGGTGGGGGATGGGATCGCGGCCCTTCGAGAGATCGGGCAGGCGGGGGTTGCCATGGAGGTGGCTCCAGCGCAAGCTGGGCTGACGAACCTGCGAGCCGTGTGCGGTTCGTGCCATGAGGCCCACCGTGAGGCAGACGGCGACGGCTTCAAGATTAAGGCCGGGTCCTGACCCGGGGGCCGGCGCAGCGACTCGTGGACCATGGGGGACGATAGCCGGGTGGCGGCTGTCGTTCCCTTTTTCCTGTACGTCGAACGGTGTACCCTACGCCCAACACTCAATCTGGCGGGGCACCCGTCAGATTAAGGACCCTGATCGGGTTCTAGCCGCCCGTGGTAGAAGTCGCGCGTCGCACCGAGAGCGGCGCTGGACCGGTCGGACAA
>CALBET010000472.1 GCA_937888665.1 uncultured Acidobacteriota bacterium | reverse complement strand
CAGATCACGGGCTGGACGGCGGCCGGCATCGGCCTGGTGATGGGCGGGGTGGGCATCGCCTACGGAGTCCAGGCCAAGTCGCTCCAGAACCGCGCCGACAAGGCCTGCAGCAGCAACCCGTGCGGCGGCTCGCTCGAAAACCGCGCCGACGCCGAGCAGCTTCAGCGAGAAGGCCAGACGGCCGCCAAGCTCTTCAACGGAGTGGGGATCCCGGGGTTGATCCTACTGGCGGCGGGCACGGCGGTGGCGGTGGTAGGCCACGTGCTGGAGCCGGAGACGGGAGCGGAGGTAGAGATCCAGCCCTCCTTCGGCCCGGGTGGCGCATACGTCAACACGGTCATCCGCTTCTAATCCACCTCCAACTCTAACCGCGACCTCTAGCTAGTGTCCGTCCCAGAACACATAAGCCGTTGATCTTACTTTGAAAAAGTATCGGGGTGTGATCTCCTTCTCATACCGCTATGAGCAAACAGGAGAATCAGCACCCCGATGCGAGCCACCATACCTGAACAGTTCCCGCTCGTCCCAGTGGCGATCGATCATGGCCACGCCTGCGAACTACGCACGATGAGTGCGACGCTCGACGCGCACCTCGAGTGCGCGCAGTTGGTCTATGGCGACATGATTCGCGGGGTGAAGAATCCCGGTAAGGGCCGGAGGGGGATGAGTGGCGATCAGGTGCTGCGTGCGCTGCTGGTCAAGCAACTGCGAGGCTTCAGTTATGACCTCTTGGCGTTTCATCTGGCGGACTCCAGCACGTACCGAGCCTTCTGTCGGGTAGGCACCTTCGACGAGGTCCCGTCCGCATCGACGCTGCAGCGGAACATCAAACGTGTCCGGCCGGATAGCCTGGAACGGATCAACGCCATCATGGTGCAGCACGCTCAAGACATCGGGATGGAGTCGGGTAGCAAGGTGCGATTCGACTGCACCGTGACCGAGTCGAACATCCATCCACCCACAGACTCGATGCTGCTGTGGGACTGTGTTCGCGTTCTTGCCCGGCTCCTGGAGCGGGCTCGAGAGTTGGTGCGGTTCGCGTTCAGCAACCACACTCGTCGCGCCAAACGGCGCTCCATCGGCATCATGAACACGAAGGGCAAGAAGGCGCGCAAGAAGCTGTACCGCGACCTGCTGAAGATCAGCCACAAGACGGTGGGGTACGCCGAGCGCGGCGCGGCAGCGCTGGACGGTTTCACGGGCGATGACCTGTCAGAACGGGCCCGGGCGATGACGCTGGCAAAGGAACTGCGCCACTATGCCGAGCTGGCTGCTCGCACGGTGGATCAGACCCGCCGCCGCGTCATCCACGGAGAAACGGTGCCCGCCCGCGACAAGGTGGTCTCCATCTTCGAGGAGCACACCGACATCATCCGCAAGGACTATCGGGACACGTACTACGGCCACAAAATCTGCCTGGGAGCCGGGGCGTCCGGATTGATCACGGACTGCACGGTGCTGGACGGCAACCCCGCCGACTCCACGCTGGCCGTGGATATGGTGGAGCGCCACACGAAATTGTACGGCGTCGCCCCAAAGCAGGTCGCTCTGGATGGCGGCTTCGCATCGAAGCAGAACCTCGCCGACATCAAGGCTCTGGGCGTCGAGGACTGCTGCTTCAGCAAGGGCCGTGGCCTTGCGGTGACCGACATGGTGAAGAGCACCCGGGTGTACCGACACCTGAGGAACTTCCGAGCTGGAATCGAGAGCTGCATCTCGTTCCTGAAGCGTTCGTTCGGTCTCGACCGCTGCACATGGCGCGGCCTGCCGTCCTACAAGGCGTACGTCTGGGGCTCCATCGTTTCGGCCAACCTCCTGGTCATTGCCAGGCACGTCCTCGGGTGACGTCCGCAGCCGCGTAAAACATGCCAGCCAACCCTGTCGCCGGCGCAAACGGCGTTGATGGGAGCAGTTCGTCCCGAAAGTGCCATACGTTGGCCGCGATGGGCCTCAGTCGCTCGATTTCTCATCAGATGTTGCCATATGTGGCACTTGCTCTTGGGGGGCGCGCTCGCTGAAACGCGAGCTCGCCAAAAAGTCAGCGCCAGAAACCCTTATTCTGGGATGGGAACTATCTAAGGGAAGCCCGACAAGGTCGCGTCTCCAAGGTACTGCCAGCCTGGGCGCTCGTCACCGACATGAACGAGTTCCGACTGTACATCTGGGGCAACAAGGCCCAATATCAGCGATTCCTCATCCAGCCTTCTACTGGTGACCCAGCCGTCGCACTCACGGACGATGGCGAGACGGCTGAGTTTCAGCGATTCCTGTTCTGG
>CALBET010000471.1 GCA_937888665.1 uncultured Acidobacteriota bacterium | reverse complement strand
CTTCATGCGGTCTATCCAGCTGGCCGCGTACAAGGCTGAGGGGATTCTGCTGTATGAAGACGGTGGCGGAGACAAAGGCACGCTGATCGTCACACGTGACGATGAGGGCGGCGGTATTGATGCCCAGGCGATTGCGAAGTTGATCTCGAAGATCTTTTGATGTTGTCTGGGTGAGCCGTGCTGGAGTCGCGCGCTGACTTGGCAATTGAGATAGTGTGCACAGGCAAAGCTGGTGGACGCCGACGGCGCCGCGATGGAGTGATGATGGTGTCCCAACTCGATCCCATCGACGCATGTCTCGCTTCTTGGTTCCTTCAGCGCACAGTCATTGGCGGACTCATTGCCGGAGGTCAACTCACATGACCACGATTTCGCCCCTCGACAGTGGACTGTTGAATAGCCTCGCAACACTCCGTGGGTTTGTGATGGAGCACGAGCTTCTGGGAGATCCAGAGACTAGCGGATCATTCGAAGCTGAGGTGCTGTCCGACCTGGGCGAGAACTTGGGCAGCCGGCTATTTGACGATTCCCAAACGCTTGAGTCGGGCGACCTACTCCTCGATCTGCCTGACACACAATCTCCACAACAACGAACGGCCCTGCTCGACGAGATGGAGCTGGTCGAGGCGCGGCTGCTCTGCTGGCTGCTGGACCACGCGCATGTTGACCCCCTCTTGATGGAATCCGACACTCCGCACCTGGACCAACTGCCTGAGATTCGATCGATATTGCCTCTGCTCCGGCAAACCCAACTGAGCAACGCGGGGAGTCTGCCGGCAAACGTCGCTCTCCAATGCCTCGCCCGGGTAAAGAAGGTCGGACTGTCGAGAAAGCACCGCAGCGAGGTGCTGCAAGAAGCGCTGGCGCTGTGGCGCGAGCGACCGGAACGGCCTGATTCGGCACAGCATGACCAAGCCATCGTCTTTCTACACGGGAAACTCACTAGAATCCGTTCGCGGCTGGTTGAAGGGAACATTCGACTCGTGGCCAGTATCGTCAAGCGCTACCGCCGCGGAATGAACTTTCAGGACGGCTTGCGAGCTGGTCTAGTCGGGTTCGCCCGCGCGCTAGATGCGTTTGAACCGGACCGAGGAAACCAGCTCTCGACCTATGCCACGTGGTGGATTCGGCAGGGGATATCACGGGCGGTGGCGAATCACGGAGCACCAGTTCGGGTACCGGTCCATGTCTCCGAGGAAATCGGCAGATTGCTTCAGGCAATCAAGCGGCGCTGGCGGCCAGGCGTCGATGCTGCCACGGCACTTCGACATGCCGCCGACGTTTTGGAGATCAGCCTCGATAGAGCGCAATCACTCGCCGCTATGGCGAGCCCGACGCTCTCGACCTCTCGCCTTGGTATTGCGACGCATTGCGGGCTGGAAGAACTCCTGTTCGACGCATCAGTGAGCTCAGATCTGGTCCTGTCTGAAGTCAACGGGCAAGACGCCGCCGCAGGTCTAATTCTCACTATTTTGCGGTTTGTCGGACCAGAGGAAGGCGCGACGGCCGGCAAGCACAAGAAGTTTGGGCGTCAGGCCGACGTGCTTTCGCGACGGCTCGGGGTGGGACTCCCGAAGAGGCATACTCTGGAGCAGATCGGACAACACTACGGCGTGACTCGCGAGCGCATACGGCAAGTTGAGAGCCAGGCGGTCGGGCGAGTTCGGCAGCATTATGGCGGCGACATGACGACGCTGCTTCGACGAGTCACGGGATCAGACAATGCGTGATCTCGCGGGAACGGCGCGCTCTCTCATACAGGCGCTCATCTTTCTTGGCCGCCGCGAAGAGGGAGAGAAGTTCGAGCAAGCGTTCGCTGCGAAGGGCTGGAACGTAAGTACAACGGACGTGGACCAATTGAGCCGGGCTATTGCAACCGCGACGGCGCCGGTGCCCTCTAGCGGCATAGAGCCAGACAAGACGACGGCTACATCGGTACCAGCGGCCCCTGCCGTCCCGGCAGGCCTAGAGCTCTTCGAGTCCTTCATCTCGACAATATCGGACCATACCGCGCTCATGACCGCGCTCTCACGGCTTGGCCGCGTCGAGGGAGCGGAGCAATGCATCGCTATTCTGAAACAGATTTTCGTCGAGATCATGGGGTTTGATGAGAGAATTGTTGAGGCGACGGCGCGACTCGGGGAGCAGAAGACGTTCTCACGTGTTGTCTCGCTTGCAACGTACGAAGGCTTTGTCGTCTCGGCTGCGGTGATGAAAACCGAAGTACCTTATGCCACCCCATACCGGCCAGTCTTTGGCCTCTACCCCTACGGCCTGTGCGTGGTCATCAACCCGTATCGCTCCGTGGTCCGTTTCGTCTACTCGCACAACAGAGGACGTGCGGGCAGAGAGCTCGGCTACCGCACGTTCGTGGGATCGCCGAGAGGGCGCTCTACCAACGACAACCTTATTGTGTGGGCTCGCCGCTTGGATCTCATTCGACCGAAGTTCGGAGATGACCAGGGCAAACTGAGAGATCGCGTTGAAGCCGCACTCAGTTGTGAACCTGTGGACCTCGCACAGCGGTGGCCATCGAGACGAATCTCTGGCGAGGCCACGTCGCCTCCAGGCCCCCACTGGACGGGGCTCCCGCGCGAGGAGTGCCTCTCTTTCCTGCAAGTGACTCCGGGACATCGACTGCACTGGGGGTTGGAAAGTGCGCTCCGTGATCGGTTTCCGATGTCGGTGGCCTATGGCAGTGCTCGTTTACACTATGAGAAGTACGAGGTTGAGCTCGAGCCTACAACTCCCTCAATAGCTGGGACGGTTGGCGCTTTGGTTCAACTCCACCTTCGGCTCGAAGAGACCGGCCCTGCCGCCAAGTGCGTCGACAACGGCGCTCCACTCTCTACTCGACGACCAGGTTTGGGACAGCGGGTAGCGAATCACGGCGCGCAGGGCGAACGATTCACCGTTCCTTGCGTCATTCCTGTCGCGAACAGGAGCGGCGAGTTTCACCTGGACGGGCTCATTCACCAATTTCAACCTTGGGTCCGCTCTGATGGAGCGCTCTCGTCGCGCCTGCTCGGACTCGGTGACGATATCCTCGATGACTATTCGGAGGCTTTTCTCCAGCCTGAACCCGAGCCCGAAGCTGGCGCCGGCGACGCCGGTAGGCCTGACACGGTCGATGATGGAGACGACGACGGAGTACCTCGGCAACTAGAAGGGGCGAGCACCCGCGCGCTTTTGGAGGTTGCAGTTTCGCGTAAACTTGCGGCCCTCTCAGCTCGGCTGCATCGGGTAGACCGTGCGT
>CALBET010000470.1 GCA_937888665.1 uncultured Acidobacteriota bacterium | reverse complement strand
CGGAGTCTCGGAACCGCGGTCCCAGGTCATGGTTGAGTAAGTCATATCTGCTGTATCGGTTTGAACGGCTGAACGGTCCATTCATCGACTCGCACGTCCGATCCCAGGCCGGTCACGGGGCCCTCTCGATGGCGGGTCCATGGCCCCGTCTCCCGACGTGCCGTCCGGCGGGAACTTCACGACGCGATTAGGGCGAGACCGGTCAGGCGTTCGAGTTCGGCCAGTGCTGCCTCTGGATCGCCAACCTTGATCGTGATCATTCCCAGCGCGCGGGCCGCCTTGAGATTGCCGCCAAGGTCATCGAGAAAGATGGTGCCAGCGGGCGGGACGTCGAGCGTACGGCAGGCCAGTTCGTAGATGCGGGGTTCCGGTTTTCGCATGCCCACCCGACACGATTCCACCACCTGATCGAACGCGCGTTTCAGCTGGTTCAGATCCGCGTCCCGACCGGGCATCGGCCAGATGTTGGTCAGCGCGCCGACGCGGATACCGGCCGCGCGCAGTCGCCCAACCGCGGTGACCATCGCGTGTCGCGGTACCGCTGTCGCCTCGATCACGCGAAGCAGCTCGGTGGCCTCGACGGCGTGGCCCGCCGCCTCACCCTGGGCCGAGAACGCCTCGGCAAAGAGGGCCGGGCTGAGTTCGCCACGCTCCAGCCGCGCCCACGGGCCGTCAGTTCCGCCCTCGACCACGAGCCGGGAAATGAACCGTGGGGGCAGTCCGGTGTCCGCCTCGAACGCCGCGATGGCGGGGAGTGGCGATTCCAGTACCACTCCACCCAGATCAAAGATGACGGCCCGGGTGGCGGGGTTAGCCACCGGCGCCCTCGTAGCGGTCGGTGGTCAGGATGACCTTCCCGACGACTTCGCGGCGTTCCAGCATGGTCAAGGCCACGGCCGCGTCCGCCAGCGGCAGCGTGCGCGCGATGAGCGGTCGGAGCCGACCCTCTTCGAGCCACCGGAACAACTGCTGAAAGTTGGCGCGATTGCCGGCCGGATCCTTGTTGGCGTAGGCGCCCCAGAACACCCCGACCACCGAGCAGCCTTTCAGCAGGATGAGGTTTGCTCGGGCGCTCGGAATGGCGCCGCTGGTGAAGCCGACTACCAGCAGTCGGCCCTCCCAATTGATACACCGCAACGACTGTTCGAAAATGTCGCCCCCCACTGGATCGCAGATGACGTCGGCGCCACGACCGTCCGTCGCCGCCTTCACTTGATCCTTCCAGTTCGGGTCGGTGTCGTAGTTGATCAGGTGCTCAACCCCGTAGTGCGCCGCGACGGCCTGCAGCTTGGTGTCGTTGCCCCCGGTCGCGACGATGCGCGCGCCCAGACACTGACCGATGTCGATGGCGGCGGTGCCGATGCCGCCGGCGGCCCCGTGGACGAGCAGGGTCTCGTGTGGCCGCAGGGCGGCTCGCTGCACCAGCGCGTGGTAGCTGGTGCCGTAGGTGAGCGACAGCCCGGCGGCCACCCGCATATCCACCGAGGCCGGTATCGCCACACAGCGGTGTGCGGCGACCACCGCCTCCTCCGCGTATCCGTTCCACCGGGTCATCCCGATCACGCGGTCGCCCGGCGCGAAGTCGGTGACGGCGCTGCCCGTCTCGAGCACCTCACCGGACACCTCGCCGCCGGGGGCGAACGGCGGCTCCGGCTTGAATTGGTACAGCCCCTGGATGATGAGCAGATCGGGGAAATTGACCCCGGCGGCGTGCACCTGGATCCGCACGTCGTGCTCGCCGAGCGGCGCGCGCGGCACCTCACGCAGCACCAGGCTGTTTGGGGGACCGTACGCCGTGCACAGCATTGCCTTCATGGTCTTTCCTGGCCTTCTCGTCGAGGGGCGGCGGGGCGTCCGCCGTGGGGGCCGTCATCTTATCAGGCGGTCGCGCCAGCCGTAGGAGGCACCCGCGTGTAAGATCTGCGGATGCCTGGTGACTCCTTCGGACACACCTTTCGCATCAGCACCGCGGGCGAGTCGCATGGTCCGGGGTATGTCGTCATCATTGAGGGCTGTCCGCCCGGCTTGGCGCTCACGGAGGCCGACCTGGCCGAAGATCTGGCCCGGCGGCGCCCGGGACAGAGCCGCATCGTCACCCCGCGCGACGAACCGGACGAGCCGGAGATTCTGTCTGGCGTCTTCGAGGGGCAGACGACCGGCACGGCCATTGCGATTCTGATTCGGAACACGGATCAACGCGGTCGCGACTATGCGGACATCAAGGACAAGTATCGGCCGGGGCACGCCGACTACACCTACGACGCGAAGTACGGCGCTCGCGACTATCGTGGCGGCGGCCGCTCCAGCGCGCGCGAAACCAGCGTGCGCGTCGCGGCCGGCGTGGTGGCCAAACGGATCATCGCGTCGGCCTTCGGCGGTCGCGTGGTTGGGTATGTGCGCCAGGTCGGCGGGATCGTGGCCGAGGTCGCCGATCCGGCGGCCGTGACGCTGGATCAGGTCGAGCGGCTGCCCACCGGTGAGCCGAACATCGTGCGCTGTCCGGATCCGGACCGTGCGGCCGAAATGGTGGCCCTGATCGAGCAGGTGCGCGAGCAACGGGACTCTATCGGCGGCGTGGCCGAGATTGTGGCAACCGGGGTGCCGGCCGGGCTTGGCGAGCCGGTGTTCGACAAGCTCGACGCAGAAATCGCCAAGGCGATG
>CALBET010000469.1 GCA_937888665.1 uncultured Acidobacteriota bacterium | reverse complement strand
TTCCCGCCTGTTGCCTGAGGTTCCGGCCAGCTGGCCGCACCTGTCGCGGGGCCCCGAAAGTGGCGCACTTGGCCTCGTTGCTGGACTTGCGGGTCCGGAGACGACCGAAGGAACTCCGAGACGGACCTCGGTGGCCGCACAATCCGATGGAGCGAGCCGCCAGGTTGCTATAAGCCAACAGAGGAGCCGCTGAAATCTCCACGGTGCGGCTCTGGTCAGAGATGTGCCTCTGCGGTACGAATGGCCCATCCGAGACCAGTCCCCCAGGATCGCAGGAGCACCGATGTCATCGTTCCGAGGGACCGCACTGGCAGACGATCAGGTGCCAGTGGCCTTCTTCTACGAGCACTTCGCGCTCGCCCAGGACGCCTAGCCATGCCCCAACTAACCCTCCCCGACCTAGAACGCCACCTCTGGGACGCCGCCGATCTCCTCCGCGGCTCCATCGACTCCGGCGACTTCAAGCACTACATCTTCGGCGTCCTCTTCTACAAACGCCTCTGCGACGTGTGGGAAGAAGAATACGAAGAACGCCTGGCCGAGTACGAAGACGCCGAGCTCGCCGCCGACCCGGAGGAGCACCGCTTCCACATCCCCGACGGCTGCTTCTGGAAGGACGTGCGCACCGAGTCGGTGGACATCGGCACCGTGCTCAACACCTCCTTCCGCGCCATCGAGGCTGCGAACCCTCGCGTCACAGGCGTGTTCCAGGACGTGGACTGCGCCAACTAGCAGCGCTTTCTTAAGGAGATGACATGCCTTCATGGCTCATGATCGCCGCTGGCGACGCCCGCCAACACGCTGGCAACGACGGCTACGATGACCTGCCGGACAGCCACTACAGTTGGGACAACACGGTGGCCAACCACGCGAGCCCCGCCGCTGGTGACACCATCGTACTGTGGGACAAGCAGCAACTCCTGGGTATGTCGGTGATCGAACGCATCGAGCGGAGCCGCGGGCCGAAGGTGCGGAGGCGGTGTCCCGGTTGCAACCAGACAAAGCTGAGGCCCCGCAGCCGCACAAGTGACTTCCGTTGCTCCAACTGCCACACGGCTACCAAGGATGGTGTCGTGGAATCCATCGATGTCGACAGGTACACATCGCGGCATGCCGCCGCGTGGATCAACTTGCTCGGTGTACTCACAGGAAATGAGCTCAGAGAGCTTTGTGCCTCCACGAAGTCACAGCAAAGCCTGCGGCCCCTGGATGCCTCGAAATTCGCCGAGGCGCTGCACGCGGCCGGCCACGGCCCAGCCGTAGGGCTGCTCGCGTGTGGTCGGCTCATCGTCCAGGGCGGGCACACCGTGCGCCTAGTGCGGGCCCGGCGGGGGCAGCGTGCGTTCAGATCAAAGTTGGTGTTGAAGTACGGTGCAGAATGCGCCTTCACCGGGCCGGCTCCCGCGGTGGTTCTCGAAGCAGCGCACCTCTACTCCTACGCGAAGGTCGGAGAGCACAAGGATGGCGGTGGACTCTTGCTGCGACGTGACGTCCACCGCGTCTTCGACCTCGGGCTGTTGACCGTCGACTCAAGCGGAGCGGTTGTAGTGCACAAGAGCCTTCTGCCATTCGAGCTGTACGCGGAGCTCAGCGGACGGAAACTGAGGGTTCCGATACCCAGTCGGATGGCACAGTGGTTCGCACTCCATGCTACACAGCACGACGTCCCTTCGGGCTACTAGCAGCGCACGCAGCAGCTATCGACCTACTCACGCCCCGCACAGACTGGCTTCACGATGTCACGAACGGTCGCCCCTCCCCGCGCCTCCACAACCATCGCCTCGCTGCGTTCGCTCGGCTACGACCTCCCGACCGCACTTGCAGACGTCATCGACAACAGCTTGGCCGCTGGGGCGAACCGCGTCGACGTCCAGTTCACGTTTGCGGCGGCTGACAGCTCTGTCCTAGTCATTGACAACGGCAAAGGCATGTCGCCTGAGGAGCTCGAGCTCGCAATGCGCCTGGGGTCGAAGGGACCCTTGCAAGAACGGTCAATTGGCGACCACGGCCGCTTCGGCCTCGGGCTGAAGACTGCCTCGTTCTCACAGTGCAGGCGAATGACGGTGCGCAGCATTGAACGTGCCACAGGTGCGGTCAGCACCCGTCGCTGGGACCTCGACGTCGTGGAGCGCGAAGACGAATGGTGGCTCGAAGACGACGCGGCGACCCCGACTGCGGACACCGCGCTGTCCGCAACTCCGCAGAGTGGGGGCACGAGCGTACTCTGGGAGAATCTCGACCGCGTGTTGCCGTCACCTAACGACCCTGCGGCCCACGGGTGGTTCGACAACAGGGTCAAGACGACCATTGAGCACCTCGGCATGGTCTTCGGCCGGCTTCTTGGTGGCCAGGGAAGGGTCGCCATCTACGTCAACGGCACCGCAGTGAAGCCCTGGGACCCCTTCATGCAAACCCACGACGCAACACTCCGCCTGCCAGAGGTTAGATTCGCCGTCGGCGAAACTGTCGTGAGAATCAAGGGGTTCGTGCTCCCACACGAGAGCCGACTCAGTAGTGCGGTTCATAGGCGCGGCGCCGGCCCCCGTGGATGGGTCTCGCAACAGGGCGCCTATGTCTATCGCAACAACCGACTGCTCTCACACGGGGGCTGGCTAGGACTGGGCCGGGTCGAGCAGCGCTACCACCTAGCGCGCGTGCGAGTTGACTTCGAAAGCGACGGGGACATGGCCTGGAACATCGACGTCCGCAAGGCGCGGGCACGCGTCCCCGACGTGCTCAAGAGCGCGCTCCGGCGGGAGTTTGACCTAGTGAAGGCTCGCGCGCTGCGTGTGATTCGGCACCGGGGATCAGCGACGAGCCCTAGTGATTCCAGGGATGACAACACCTGGGTCTGGCAGGTGTTGGAGCGGGAGAAGGGGACCTTCCTGCAGGTAAATAGGGAGCATCCTGTGGTGACTGCCTTCCTCGCTACTGGATGCGGAGACACAGACCCCGAAATGCTACTCCGCTTCCTCGAGCAGGCGTTGCCGCTTGCGACCCTGCAGGCCGTGCTGACCGATGCTCCGATAGATCACACAGGCGGGCACGGGAGTAGGGCCGCCGTGGAGGAAGAACTAGTCGCCACGCTAAAGAACGCTTGGCGAAGCCTCGTCGCGGCTGGCTTGCCGAGCGACGTCGCTCTTGAGAGGTTGCTTGGTGTTGACCCGTGGCGCAGTCTCTCGGGCACACGAGAACAAATCCTGGGAGAGTTGGATGGCTGACCCGGTTGACGCTCAAATCTTCGAAGCAGTGCTGCAAGTCGCGGTCCAAAACTTCAATGTCCTGCACGTCACGATGAAGCGACCAGTGCATGAGGCTCTCGAGGCTGCAGCTGACAACGCCTGCGGGCTGCTCCCTGAAGTCACGGGTATTAGAACCATCCTTCTTGAGCGACTGCAGGAAGAAGTGACGATCGTCCAGGACGATCACTCGGTGATGGAGGGCGGACTCACCCAGGAGGACAAGCACGAGGCCTGGATCGGTGAGGCCCGCCCCGCGGAGTGGCAGCGGTGGCGACGCTACCGACGGTACCTGAACGAGAAGAAGAAGTGGTTTGAAGAGCCGACGCTCCGACTACTGGACGATTCAACCAACGAGATCCTCGGGCTGCTTGAGAGTCCCACAACATCACGCGAGGCATTTGACCGCCGGGGCTTGGTTGTGGGCCACGTGCAGTCGGGCAAGACGGCGAACTATATGGGGTTGATTTGCAAGGCCCTAGATACCGGCTACAAAGTCGTGATCGTCCTTGCCGGGATGCACAACAACCTCCGCCACCAAACCCAAGCCCGCATCGACGAAGAGGTAATGGGCCTGCAAACCGACCTGGGTCGAGTGGTCGGCGAACAACGACGAATCGGTGTGGGACTGCTGACAGGGGCGCCCTTCCCCGCCCATCAGTTCTTGACGGCCCAGGGCAACGACGGCGACTTCAGACGAGCCACGGCCAAGCGGGTCGGCGTCGCGTTCGGAACCCCGCTGGTGCTCGTCGTGAAGAAGCACAAAACCATCCTTGAACAACTTGTGAAGTACCTGCGCTCACTCCCAGAGGCGGTGAGATCCGACTCCGGGAACAAAGTGATCCCCGATGTGCCGCTGCTGCTCATAGACGACGAGGCGGATCAAGCGTCGATCAACTACAACGAGATCCACGACGACATGGGGGAGTTGGACGCGGACGCGGACCCAACGAAGATCAATGGAGCGATTCGTGAGCTCCTGGTCACTTTCAAGAAACGGGCCTACGTGGCCTACACAGCAACGCCGTACGCGAACATCTTCATCTCGGACGCTGTCCAACACGAGGACAAAGGCGATGACCTCTTTCCGCGGAGCTTCATCGTCACACTCGAGGCACCGTCGAACTATGTGGGGCCGAACAAAATCTTTGGTGAAGGCAGGATTCCTGGGGCCAAAGTCGTCGAGCACGTCGTTGACCACGGGGATTGGATCCCGCCCAAACACAAGAAGCACTGGCGACCCGGCCCGGTCCCGCCAAC
>CALBET010000468.1 GCA_937888665.1 uncultured Acidobacteriota bacterium | reverse complement strand
TCGTATATCGTGCTCGGCACCGCCATCGGCTCGGTCGCGGCGCTTGCCGGCGCCATGTTCCATATCGCGGCCCACGGCTTCATGAAGATCACGCTGTTCTTCTGCGCCGGCGCCATCCACACGGCGTCGCATCGCGACGACGTCCGCCAGCTTGCGGGTATTGGCCGCCAGATGCCGATCACGATGGCCGCGTTCACAATCGCCGCCGCCGGCATGGCCGGGATGCCGCTCGTGGCCGGGTTCATCAGCAAGTGGAACATCGGGCTCGGCGCGCTGTCGACGGGGCAGGGGGGCTACCTGGCCGTGCTGGTGATCAGCGGCCTGATCAACGTGTCGTACTTCTTCCCGATCGTGTACGACGCCTTCTTCCGCGCGCCGCACGGCACCGTGTCGTCTGAACGGGCGGCGATGACCGTTCCGCTGGCGGTTACGGCTCTCGCGGCCGTGTTGCTGGGTGTCATGCCCGATATCGGCGTCGGATTCTACCGCCTGGCATGGAGCGCGGCCGAGAGCGTCGTGGGCGGTATCGCGGCAGGAGGATCGCCATGAGCCCCAGCCGCGGAGCGGCGGGCGCGGTGATCGCGGTGATCGCGGCCGCGACGGTGGCGCTGGATCTAGTGGCCCATCCTCATGGCGAGGCGTGGTGGCACCACACTCCGGGCTTCGACCTGCTCTATGGGTTCGCCGGCTGTGCGGTCATCGTGATCGTGTCCAAGGCGCTGGGCAAGGCTGGGCTGCAGCGACCGGAGCACGTGGACGAGACGCCTGGAGATTCCGCGGAATGAGGGCCCACCCCGCGCTGATACTGTTCGCGGCCGCGGGGCTGGTGGCCGCGGGTCCGCGGGCGATTCGCCCGGCTGTCCTGGTGTTGGGCGCGATCGGCGCACTCGCGGCCGCCGCCGCGCTCCCGTACGGCGCGCATTGGAGCTACGCCATCGGCGATCTGCCGCTGCAGCTCCTGCGCGTTGATGCGCTGAGTCATCTCTTCGGCCTGATCTTTACGCTGATCGCGACAATTGGCGCGTTGTACTCCTGGCACGCGACGCGCGCCGGGGAGCACGCCGCGATACTGGTGTACGCCGGAGGCGCGCTCGGGGTCGTCTATGCCGGCGACTGGGTCAGCGCGTTCGTCTGGTGGGAGTTGATGGCGTGGGCGTCGCTGTTCGTGGTGTGGTCAGGACCGACACCGCGAGCCGGCGCCGTCGGATTCCGGTATCTGTTCGTCCACCTGGTGGGTGGGGCCCTCTTTCTCATCGGGCTGGCCGCACATCTGGCCGGCGGCGGGTCGTCCACGTTTGGCCCGTTCGCAGAGCCTGGCGGCTGGCCCTACATGCTCATTCTGCTCGCCGTGGCCATCAACGCCGCCATTCCGCCGTTTCATGCCTGGTTGGCCGACGCCTATCCCGAAGCCTCCATTCCCGGCACCGTCTTTCTCAGCGCGTTCACGACCAAGACGGCCGTCTATGTCCTCATCCGCGCGTTCCCCGGCAACGACCTGCTGGTGTGGGCCGGTATTGTCATGGCGCTGTACGGCGTGGTGTACGCCGTACTCGAGAACGATATCCGCCGGCTGCTCGCGTACCACATCATCAGCCAGGTGGGTTACATGGTGGCCGGGGTGGGCATCGGCACCCCGCTGGCGTTGGGCGGCGCCGCCGCGCATGCCTTTTGCCACATCCTGTACAAAGCGCTCCTCCTGATGGGTGCCGGCGCCGTGATGACGGCGACTGGCCGGCGCACACTGACCGAGCTCGGAGGGATCGGCGGGCAGATGCCCGTGGTCGTCGTGCTGTACATGGTCGGGGCGTTCTCGATCTCAGGGGTCCCCCTGTTCAACGGGTTCATCAGCAAGTCCATGATCATCACCGCAGCCGGTGACGACGGTCGCGGTCTGGCCGAACTCCTGCTGACCCTGGCCAGCATCGGCACCTTCCTCCACACCGGACTGAAATTGCCCTACTTCACCTTCTTCGGACCCTCACGAGGCGTCCCGGTCATGCCCGTGCCGCGCAACATGATCGTGGCGATGGGCGTGGCGGCAGCCTGTTGCATCGGCCTCGGGCTGGCCCCAGGCTGGCTCTATGCCCGCCTCGCGGCCCCCGTCGACTACCACCCGTACACCATCGACCACGTCGGCGGGTCGCTGCAACTGCTCCTCGGCACCGCGCTCGCCTTCTGGTGGTTGCTTGCGAAGCTCCGAGGCGAGGCGACCCAAAGCCTGGATATGGACTGGCTGTACCGGCGGTCCGTGCCGGCCGCGCTACGATGGGCCGTGGCGACCGCCGCCGCCACGGGTCGGATCGCCCAGACCACCGCGCGGTCCGCCGTTCGGGTGGCGACGACTTTCGCCGCCAATCCGCTGGCTGGCGTGGGACCGGTCGCCGCTGGCCTGTCAGATGGCGCCCCGGCCTACGACGAAAACCGGTACCGGCTCCCGATCGGGGTGACCGTTTTCTGGGTCGTGCTGGCCCTGTGGCTCGTTGCGCTGATGGTCTAGCCACCTGATTCACGACCGGGATCCCCGGTTCACCGGCGGTTGCGACACCCCGGCGCTCGCCACGCGAAGCGTGGAATGCAGATGAGGACTAGCAACGCCCGCCTGACAGCACAACGGGGTTGGGTGACACGGATTCGTCAGCGGCGCGATCGAATGGACGGACCAGCGTAACCAGCAACCTCGGGAGTGCGGTGAGCACCCCGAACGCAAGCTGGAACCCGGCCTTGAGCAGGAGGAGTATCGCGAGGAGGAGGAGAAAGACGGCCGCGCAACCCGCACAACCGCCGTACCAACCTGACGTCGCCGAGTCGCGGCAGACGTGGCGACACGATCTGTCTCTCCAGGTGGGAATAGCGGCTTCCGGGCTCGTATCCATGCCTACTAGAACCATCGACCTTTGCAGGCACGCACTTTAGGATCGGGCTCGCGCTGATCCCGCTCAAGACCTACCACGATACCTACAACGGCCAGTCGCGGATTTGGTTGCACTCGTGCGAGACGGCACGTCAATGCGGCAGGCACGGGCGAAGACATCGACGAAGCGCGGCGCCAAGAAGCGCTGACGCCCCCCGGCCAGGGTTGCCAAGGCGTCGGCCAGCGAGTAGCCTGATAGTGGGCGCAATCGTAACGTCCACAACTTTTCGGCTTTCGACCAAGGAGTTCTCCATGCGCACGCTGCTCGCCACTCTGTTCGCGTTGCTCGTCGGTGTCGGGTCACTGACGGTGGCGCGGGCGCAAGATCCGGTTATCGAGGTCTACAAGTCGCCCACCTGAGGGTGTTGCATGGGATGGGTCAATCATCTCAAAGACGCGGGCTTCACTGTGAACACGACCGACGTGCCTGATGTGACGCCGATCAAGACCGAGAACGGCGTGCCGAACCAACTGTTCTCCTGCCACACGGCCATGGTGGATGGGTATGTGCTCGAAGGTCACGTGCCGGCCGAAGACATCAAGAGACTGCTCGCCGAGCGCCCAGAAGTAGCCGGCATCTCCGTGCCAGGCATGCCACAGGGTGCACCCGGCATGGAAGGCCCGAATCCGGTTGAGTTCCCCGTCGTCTCGTTCGACAAGGACGGCGAAACGGAACTGTTCAACGTCCACAAGCCCTAGTCGCGAGCCCGGGGGTCGTCACCCCGGGCCGCTGACCGCCGCGCCCGCGCGTCTCCCCGCGTGATGCTCCCGGCTACAATGGGCGATGCTCCCCGCCCAGACCGCCGGCCGGGCACTCACGCTCCTGCTGCGCATCATGGGAGGCTCGTCGCTGCTGGCCCTCATCTTCGTCGCGGCGCCGGAGTCGTGGATGGTGGCCATACACGCGGCGCTGGACATGGGAGCCCTGCCGACCGCGCCGGTGGTGGGCTATCTGGCTCGGATTACCAAGTTGGGCAGCCGATACACCGTCGCGGTCTATCGGCTGAACGTCGAACGGGTCGACGCCGAGTGGGAAGAACAGGACCTCAGACGGCGGCGGTGGGTCACCGCCCATGACGCGACGAAACTCCTCGAGGGTCGACCGGTCGCCCCCGTGTTTCGACGAGGCCTGCAACAGATCAGCACATGACCGGTTTCACCACATAGGGAGCACACCATGACTATCGGTAGACGCTATCTCGTGGCCTTGGGCCTAACACTCCTGGCCCTCGGTTTCACTGCCGGCACGATCTGGCAGCCGGCCACCGTGCAGGCTCAATCCGGCGGCAAGGTGTTCGAGCTCAGAACCTACACGACGAATGCCGGCAAGTTGCCGAACCTGCAGGCCAGGTTCCGCGACCACACCCGCAGGATTTTCGAGAAACACGGCATCGAGAGTATCGGGTACTGGGTGCCGCAGGATTCGCCGAAATCGTCCAATACGCTGATTTACATCATCGCGCACGACAGCCGCCAGGCGGCAACCGACAACTGGGCCGCCTTCCGCGGCGACCCAGAATGGACGGAGGTCGCCCGAGCCTCGCAGGTTGATGGCCAGATTCTCGCCAAGCCGCCCGAGTTCGTCTTCATGGAAGCGACCGACTATTCCGCAATCAAGTAGCGTGGGTGACCCGGACCATAGGTACAGGCATGTCAGAGTGGAACAAGGCGCTTACCCGCCGGTTTGTCGACGAGGTGTACAACAACGCGCGGCCAGAGGTCATCGGCGAACTGTTTGCCGATGACTACGTGGACCACACGGCGTCCTCGGAACAGGCGCCTGGCCCGGCCGGTGCGCGGCAGGTCTACGACGTCTTCCGCACAGCGTTCCCCGACCTCCGGGTGGAGGTCCACGACCTCGTCGCGGACGGCGACCTGGTCACGTTCCGGTCGACCATGTCTGGCACCAGCCGGGGCCCGCTCATGGGCGCCGCGCCAACGGGAAAACCGGTCGAGATTGCGTCGATGGTATTCCTGCGGGTCCGTGACGGCCGGTTTGTCGAACGCTGGGAACAAATGGACCTGCTGGGACTGATGTTGCAGCTGGGCATCGTAGCCCAGTCCGAATCGGCGGGAGGAGACGCATGAGCGATCCTGGCGACTATGTCGTGATCTCCACAGTCCAGGGGCAGTTTGTCGAGGCGCAGATCAAGGCATTTCTCCAGGCCCACGATATTCCCTGCCTGCTGCGTGGTGAGTCGCTGCGTGTCACCCATGCCATCTCGGTTGACGGCATCGGTGCCGCAGAAGTGCTGGTACCGGCCAGTCAGGCCGACGCGGCGCGCGAGCTGCTGGCCCAAGCAGAGCGCGGTGAGTTGGCCATCGCGGCTGACGACGACATCAGCGACACCTGAGCACTCCTCACCCGGCGAGAGACGACCGGTCACACCAGCTTGGCCTTCGGCATCAACGTTGACGTGATCCCGCCAACCGCCAGCGCTGACATCCGACTGCGAGCGGCGACCGAAGCCGACACGCCCGCCGTCGTGGGGCTGTGCAAGGTTTCGCTCTCGACCACGTACGGCGCATTCATGGATCCGGAGCGGATGCGGCCCTGGACGGACGGCACGGAGGTGGAAGACTACGTGGCCCGGACGTGGCCGCGGATGACGGTCGCGGTCCTCGGCGACCAGGTGGTTGGCGTGATCGCGCTCGACCAGGCGGTCATCGACCTCGTCTGGGTCACGGACGAACTCAGGGGGTACGGCATCGGGTCGTCGCTCATACGGCAGGCGGAAGCGACGCTGGCGGCTGACCACACGGAAGCGGAGCTGGAGTGCTTCGCGCCCAACCTGGCGGCCCTGGCCTTCTACCAGTCACACGGATACGTCGAAGTGCGCCGCTACTACGAGGCCGCGTCCGGGGCCGACAAGGTCGTGCTGCGAAAGCCCCTGGGCGGTGCCATCAGCTAGCAGCCCGTGGTAGAAGTCGCGCGTCGCACCGAGAGCGGCGCTGGACCGGT
>CALBET010000467.1 GCA_937888665.1 uncultured Acidobacteriota bacterium | reverse complement strand
CACCGCACCCGCTGACCGGCTGACCCCGGAGGCACCCCCGAAGACAGGCAACAGAGCAGCCGCCGAAAGGGCGGTCCTGCGACAGCTTCGGCCGCGATTCCCGCGGCCGAACACGGGTGCCTTCGAGGCACCAAAGGAGAGAGACATGAGACAGGTGATCAACGGCAAGGTCTACGACACCGAGGCCGCGACGAAGCTCGCGGACGACCGCTTCGGGAACGCATCCGACTTCGGGCGCTGGGAGGAGGCGCTCTACCAGACGGCGAAGGGGGCGCCCTTCATCGCCGGCGAGGGCGGCCCCAAGACCAGGTACGCCGTCAGCGTCGCCTCGAACGAGTGGTCGGGCGGCTCGGCGGTCACGCCGGTGTCGGAAGAGGAGGCGATGGCGTGGTGCCAGGAGCACCGCAAGACCTCCGTCATCCTCACGCACTTCCCGCAGTACGTGACGGAGGCGTAGGGGGTCATGTCCAAGAGCATTCGCAAGATCGCAGAAGGCGTGCACAAGACCCTCGCTGAGCGCGCCCCTCGGGCGCGGGCGCGGCGCCTTTCCGTCGGTCAGATCGAGTCAAGCATCAAGACGCACCTGCGAGTCGCAAGGAAGATCCAGCGGGAGTGCCCACAGGATCGCCTGGTCACCTCGGTCGTCGGCGGCTGCATCCCTCGGGTCTACGCATACACGTACCGCTCGGCTGCGGCCGACAGGTTCGAATTGACGGGGAGGACGGTTCGGGACCTCAACATCGATGCATGGCGGGGCGACGCCCCGATCAGGGACGGCGGTGGCGGCCCGCGGCTCTTGAGCTACGCCCGTCGCGGAGAGCAGCCCAGAGGGCGGATCGTCTACCGCGCGTGGGGGTCCTTCGACCCGCGATGAGGTCCTTCGACCCGCGATGAGGTCCTTCGAGTGCCCTTGACGGGCAGGAGTCCAGCGCTCGGGAGGCCACCCAGCAGCAGCGCGCCTGACCGGCTGCGGCTGGGCGGGCGCGCCTCGGGTCTAGATCAACAACTCGTCGCATCTGCGACGAGCAACACGCGCCCCACAAGGGCGCAAAGGGGTGACGAACATGACTGACACGACTACTGGCCCGCCATCGGAAGCCAAGGTGCTCGCCGCCATCAAGCAGGGCGCCGGCGACTCCGCAGAAGGCACGGACTCGTCCCCGAAGCGGTCTGCGCAGGACATGCTCTACGACGGGCTGCAGGACTGGGAGGAGCGGTTCGAGGGAGTGCAGGAGGAGTACGGCTCCTCGGGCGTGCGGGAAGCTGCCGTGGAGTACGGACACGAGTTCTTCGGTGACTGGCTTCAGATGGCTCCCCCCGAGGAGGCGGCGGCGATCATCGCGGAGCTTCTCCGCGACCCGGTCTCGTTCGAGGAGGAGTGGGAGCACTCCGTCAACGACGGCGACGTCGGGTTGGGCTTCGCGGAGGGATTCGTCGCGGCGGCGGAGTGGCTCTGCGAAGAGTGAGACTTGCCCGCGGAGCCCGGTCGGGCTCCGTGATCGGGGTCCGTGACGAGTAGCCGAAGAGGCGCCTGCCCGGTTGCTGCCGGGTAGGTGCCTTCGCCCCTGCGGCTCAGCCGCAGGCACTTGACGAGACAACACGCGCGGTCGTGACGAGCACGGCGTTGCCACAGCTTTGCGCGCCGCGATCCAGCGGCGGGACCAGTGCGCCTGCAAGGCGCCACCAACAGCGGGGGGACCCGCACGGAGAAACAGATGTTCCTGACCCACGAGGAGAAGGTCGCTGCGCTGCAGAAGAAGTACGGCCAGATGGAGGTGTCGCCGCACGCGCCCCCGTCTGTGCCCAAGACCGCCGAGGAGTTCCAGGCGCTGAGCATGCACATCTGGGAGTCGGGGCAGAAGCAGCCCATCGTCCTCGACGCTCAGGAACGCATCATCGACGGCCGCAAGCGGCTGCGGATCTGCCTGAAGATCGGGGTCGAGCCGCAATTCGTGACGCAGCAGGACGGCGACGAGCAGCCCGATGACGCCCCCGCGGAGGAGGGGCTTCAGAGCCACGACAGCCAGTTCGGGTCTCTGCTGACGCTGCTGCGCGAGCACGGTGGAAGTTGGGGCTACGGCGACGTCCGCGGCCACCTCTGCAAGGCGCTCGGCGGCATGCCGGCCGCCAGCACGATGCTCACCGATGCGCGCGCTGCCGGGATCGTGACCTTCCCGAAGCCGCCGGTCTGCGACTCGACCGTCGCGTTGGTGGGTCCGAATCTGGCCAACACCGACCCGGAGAAGAGCGACTCGGAAGAGGCCACGCAGGGCTGTGAGTCGAAGGGTGTCGCCCCCGGAGGCGACACCGCCCCACACAGCGGCGCCGACGCCTGCGCCGATGCCTGACATCCCACCGACCCCACGCAGTGAGGGCCACAGCGTGAACACCCGTATCGAGACGACCGACAACGCGACCGACCCCTCCGACCCTGGTCACGTGCCCGACCCGGAGGGGCGCATCATCGTGTGGCGCTACGTCGGACAGCCGGACCCGTTCCGCGTCATCGGCCAGAACCTGCCCCTTGGCTCCACGATCCTGGGGGCGGCGCGCGCCGGCTACGTCCTCCACCCGATCTTGGACAACAGCGGCATGGTGCGGCACCCCGTGTTGCCGCTCGATGATTCCCGTGAGGTGGCGAACGAGCACGAGGTCGACATTGCCATCACGGCGACGGCGATGCTCGCCGCCGCTGGCAAGGAACACGGCGCTCGGCCTGGCTGCCAGTACGCCCAGGAGAACGGCTTCGCTCTCCCGGCCGCCTTCGGGGCAGACGCCGACCTGGCGCTGCACTGGCTGACGCGCTGGAACCTGGCCGAGGGCCGCCGCTGCCCTTCGACCGGAGAGGCGCGGCTTCACCTGACCAGCGACGGCGTCGACGTGGCTGGGCGCCTCCTCCGCCTCCACCGGTGGGTCGAGGGGCAGATCGAGGCTCTGCACCTGCTCCTCGATACGGAGGGACAGGCGCCCGCCGAGGAGTTCGCCGTGCTCGACCTGGGCCGGCTGAGCGCCGCAGGACTCGTCCGCGTCGTTGCGGAGGTGGTCTCGATGACGGCCAGCACCCGGACGGGCATGGAGCGCCTGAAGCTGTGGCTGCCAGCAGGCCACTCGATGGGCATTCGATAGATGCGGCAGGACGTCGCCAACTTCGACGTCGGAGTTCTGCGGTGAATGTGGAAGGTGAACTGCTTGCAGGCGATGACTTGGACAGGTGTCCGTTAGCTTTGACATGCGCACGTCAACATCTTTGAATAACACGGCTTTTTATCGATCTGGTTCGTGTATTTCGTTGACTGTTGGATTGCGCGAACTAGTCTCGAAAGCACGCCAATCACACGGAGCCTCGACGGAGAACGCAATGCAAACCTACGCGCCCTCATACCGGCTCAACGGCCGCATCGTGCGCCACCTGGCCGCCCAGGCGAACATGACGATCGGTGAACTCGCTACCAGCGTTGGGGTCACCCGCTCGCACCTCAGCCGCCTCGTGTGCGGCCATTGCAGCCCGACGGCGAGCACCCGCCGGAAGTTGATGGCGAGCCCGCCGCTTCGGGGACGACCGTTCGGGGATCTATTCGAGGAAGTCCCGCGAGCGCGTTAGCTCGCGTCCCACTGGTAACCAAGACGGTTGCCTCAATGGATGGGCCAAGAAGGCCCCAGACATGAATCAGCCCGGTCACCACCCCCACCAAGAGGAATGACCGGGCCGAGACTGGAAGAACCATGAGCAATATCGGTCACCTGAGTGGTGGCGTCAAGGACTTGTGTCCGTCGGAAGAGCACGAAGACGAGGAGGGGCAGGTCTGCGCGGCGGCTCACGATGACGCCGAGCACAACTACGAGGACCACCACGCCCGCCTGGAAGAACAGTACGTCGACTACGAGCCGCCCGAGGAGGACTACCCGTACGCGCCCGCTGCCGTCCACGCGCAGGTCCAGCATCAGCCCGCCATCGTGCCCATCCTGGGCAGCAGCCCGGCCGTGGGTCCCATCCTGGGCGCCAGCCCTGCCGCCGTGCCCGTGTCGGCCGCCGAGCCGAGCCAAGTACCCATCCTGGGCACCAGCCAGGCCGTGGTGCCCATCCTGGGCGCTGAGCCGAACGAGGCCCGTGCCAACGACGAGATGGGCTCGGAGGCGCGGGGCGATGCGGACGAGCAGGGCGCGTCCGGCGAGCACCACTGGCTCCTGGCGCCCGAGCAGGGTACGCCTGACCCCCGGCTGCGAACTGCTCTCCACAACGCGGTGCGAGAGGGGGTCAACCAGGCGACGAACCTCACTCACCTGTCCCACGTAGGGTCGGCTGACGTCATCATCGCCGCCTTGGGGGGACGCGAGCGTTTGGTGTCCGGCCGCGGCGAACTGCGCTGGCTGGGGGACAGCCGCTGTTGGCGACTGCTGGACGACGCAACCCTGGAGGATGTCGTTGCGTCCCTTGATCCCTCCCGCCGGGTGCCGGGCGGCGCGGCCAAGGGCATCAACCTGCGCGCCGGGGACATTTCTGGGATTGCAAAGAAGGTCCGGTCGGGCGTCAGCCAGCCCAACTTCTTTCCCCGCGGAAGCCACGGAGTCGTCTTCGCCAACAGCGTCGCTCTCCCCGTCGGCAAGAAGGTCCGCTTCAAGCCCCTCACGGCCGATCACCGTGTCCGCGCGGAGCACGTCCTCAACTTCGACTTCATGCCCGACGCCCGTGACTTCATCGACCAGAGCGAGTTCGTCCTGTTGATTCGGCGGATGTTCGATGACGACCCGGAACGCGAGATGATCGTCTGGGCATTCCTGGCTCTCCTCGGCGCCGGGATGCTGGGCATCGCCCCTCGCTACGCCAAGGCGTTCCTCCTCGTAGGCGCGCTCGACTCGGGCCGCATTGCTCTGATCGAGGCAATCCAGGCTGTGCTGCCAGCCGGCGCGTCGAGCGCCATCCCCTTCCACGATTTCGGGCAGCGCTTCGTCACCTTCCCGCTCGCTACGGCCCTGGTCAACGCGACTGCCGAAATCCCGGTCGAGCGCCTCCGCGAGTCTACGGCCGCGGAGGTGATCAAGACCGTGATGGGCCAGAAGGTCTACGCGGAGAACAAGCACACCGATCGTTTCGGCTACACCTGCGGCGCAGCGCACATCGCCGGGTGCCGCGACCTCCCCGACATGGAAAACGAGGGGCTGCGCAGCGTGTTTGAAATCTTCAACTGCCGCGCCACCATCCCCCATGACCCCCTGCTGGTTGACCGCATCAAGCGGGAGGCGCGGCTGGTAACGAGCCTGGCGATCCTCGCCGCACAAGACCTCATCGCGGATGGCCACTACGACCGCCCGGCCTCCTGCGAGGAGGAGAACTGGCACTGGACCCAAGCGCGCGACCCCGTGGCGTCCTGGCTGACCAGCAGGCTGACCGCAACTGCCAGCCCACAGGAGGGTTTCCTCGGCACGAGGGAGATCACGGCGGCTCTCAACGCGGCCGGCAGCGATACCCACAAGGATGGCTGGAAGGAGGTCACCGACACCGCCGTGGGGATCAAGCTCGGGAACCTGGAGTTCCTCCGCCCACCCAGTAAGAAGCACAAAGGTGTCCACGGGTTCCTCGCCCGTTGGACGGGTTTGCCGGGTTGAGGCCGAGTTGAGGCCGAGTTAAATGCCTGAAATTGCTCAGGACTGGCCGGGTTTCCGGGTTGCAGCCCAATTTATCTCTCCTATGGGAGCTACTACTAGAAAGGTATTTTCGCCATGAACCCGGAAACCCGGCCACTTCTCAATGATATCAATGGGGTAACCCGGCTCGAACCCGGACTCAACCCGGTCAACCCGGCGACGGGGGTGTCGAAGGGGGCCATGCGCGTTCGGACTAGCGGCGTAACTGCCTGATATTTCACGAATACC
>CALBET010000466.1 GCA_937888665.1 uncultured Acidobacteriota bacterium | reverse complement strand
CATCCGAGCCAGCACTTCACCGGACGGAATATACAGGAGCTGGGTCTCGGGCGCCGTTGCGGCGTACACACGGTCACGTACGACAGTGCTGGAGACGAACACCGCGACGAGCACGGCCATCGCGACAGTGAACAATACCGGTCGCTGCCACCGGTGACCAGACCGAACCGTCACTTGAAGTCCCGCTTCGAGAAGATGAACACCGCGGCCAAGAGCAACGCCCCGATGTAGGCGGCGGCGTACCCTGAGGTCAACGCCACATACCCAAGGGACACCGGGTGCGCATGCACCACTTGCGCCTTGACGTCGAAGGGCGCCAGGTTCGGAAGCGCATAGTACAGCACCCTCGCGAGAGAGGCTGCGACCGGGGAATCGACGACATTCTCGAAGTTCCGTAGATCCGCATTGAAGTGACCGACGACGAACAGGCCGAAGGTGAGCACCGCAGAGAGAATAGGGCTCGAGAACGTCGAGAAGAACAGGGCGATCGCCGTCACCAGCATGAGTTGGACAAAGATCAGCAGGATGGCGGCGAGCATGGCCGGGTCGGTGGCCGACGCCTCCCAGCCCTGCCGAAATTCTTCGGTCTCTGCCCAGGACATATAGCCGAGCACGGCGTACAACGCGACGGCCATCACCGCCACGTTGACGGCCAGGGTCAGCACCAATCCGACGTACTTGCCAAGAATCAGCTCGTGCCGTCTCACCGGTTTCGACAACAAGCCGTAGATACTGCGCCGCTCGACCTCTTTCGAGACCAGCCCGATCCCGATAAACACCGCGATGAATAACCCGAAGATTTGGGTGGCAGCCAGGCCCAGATCCTTGATGATCTTGACGTCCTGACCGGCCGAAAGCTGTCCGATGAGATACGACGCCGCGATCAGCAGCACGGCAAACAGCACAAGGTTGTACAGCACCTTGTCGCGCACAGACTCCTTGAAGACCTGCGCCGCGATTCGCGGGATGACGGACATGGTCAACCGATCGCTACGCCGCGGGCGCCTGACGCCGGGCCACCAAACGCATGAAGTAGTCCTCGAGCGACTCGTGCCGTGGGGTCAATGACACCACCTGAAACCTGAGGCGACTCAGCTCAGGCAGCACCTGATCCGGGGGCCGGTCGAACGGTAGCTCGATGACGTGACGACCGTCCGACACGGTCGTCACCGCGTCGAGCCCGAGACCGACCAGGGCGGCGCTATCGCCACCATGCACGATCAGCTCCCAGCCCTGCACCTCAAATGCCAGATCGGCGAGTCGTCCGGTGGAGACCAGTCGCCCCTGCACGGTGATCGCCACGCGCGTGCAGAGCGCTTCGGCATCAGACAAGATGTGAGAGCTGAAGAAGACGGTACGCCCCTCGTCCCGCAGTGACCGGATGAGCTCTCGCGTATCGCGGCGACCCACCGGATCGAGACCGGACATCGGCTCGTCGAGAAACACCACTTCGGGGTCGTTGACCAGCGCCTGGGCGATACCGACCCGCTGCAACATACCTTTCGAGTATTTCCGCAGCCGGCGGCGACGTTCCGCGCCGAGGCCGACGCGATCAAGCAGGGTGGACGCCCGGGTGCGGGCGACGCTCGGCGTGAGTCCGAACAACCCACCAAAATAGACCAGCAGTTCTTCGGCCGTCAGATTGTCGTAGAAGTAGGGTGACTCGGGCAGATAACCCAACCGCCGCTTGGCCTCGATATCGCCGGCCGGGCGTCCGAGAATTTCAGCCCGCCCAAAAGTCGGATAAATGAGCTGCATGAGCAGCTTCAGGGTCGTAGTCTTGCCGGCACCGTTCGGACCCAGATACCCGAGCACCTCGCCCGGCTCTACATCCAGCGAGACGTGATCGAGCGCCCGTACCGCGCGTGGCCGCCAGAAACCGGTGGGATAGTCCTTGGTCAGCTCCTGGAGCCGGATCGCGTAGCGGGCCATGACATCGTCCTATTCGGCGCTATTCCGACGCGGAGCGGGCCGTGGCACGCTCGAGTTCCAGCGCAATGGCGGCCTCGAAGTACTGTGGTTGTAACCCACCTTTGATCATGACCCCGTTGACGACGAATGTCGGGGTGGCTTCGATGGCGATGAGGCCCCCGAGGGCAATATCCTCTTTGACCCCCTCCAGGGTCACCTCGTAGAGCGCATCGAAATCGGACATCCCCGCGATGCGCTCCAACGCGTCTCGCACCGAGTCCCGCGAGAGCGATTCCTGGTTCTCGTACAGCCATCGTGTCATCGACTCGTCGCGGCCATCTCGTCGAGCAAGTCGCACCGCCACGGCGGCCTCGCAGGCGCCGGCATGCATGCCACGAGGGGTCTGTTCATTGCACTCGGGATCCAGGGGATAGTCGAGACTGACATACCGAACCGCACCGGGATGACTGGACTCGAACCGAGCGAAAATAGGCTCGTACGCCAGATGGGTAGCCGCGCAGGACGGGCACTGGTAGTCGTTGAACTTCACGACCAGTACCTGCGCGCCATCGTACGGAACCGACAACTCCACCCGAGGCTGCGCGTCCCAGAATCGCTCGATCTCCGACGTGGCGTCCGCAGTCTCGGCGGCGCCGCCTCCACCATCGCCTGGGGTCGTCGCGGTCAAAGCGGCCGGGCCCGCGGCGTCGGACGGAAACACCGCGACCGCCGCCGCCGTCGCGCCGAGATAGAGCACCGCGACCGCCAGGGCCGAGGGGGTCCGCACAAGACGGCCGAGATCAGCGACCGCCCGCCGTGGAATTGACAGCCAGGGGACCGACCCCACCGCACCCGACAACAGAAAAATTCCCACGACGGCGGCGTACACCACAACGCACAGGAGACACACGGCGCCCAGAACCATGAAGGATGCGTAGCCAAGAAACAGCACCGTGGCGAGCCCGATGGTGGACAGCACGAGCAGATAGCCGCCGACATTCTCGGCGAGCGCATCGGAACCGCGCCCCGCGGCCATGGTCAGGAGGCACACGACGCCGAACCAGAATGCGCCCAGCAATGCGACCGGGATGCCGCGCACCGATCCGAAACGGCTCAGATACACCTGTGTGCAACTGACACGCTCACTGATGTCACAGAAGCTCGTGTAGCCGGGATCGCTCGAAAGTTGATAGTGCACGTAGGTCGACGTCGCGGCCGACGCGAAGCCAACGAGCGCCAGAATCAGCATGGCGCGCCGAACAAGCGGGCTCATGGAATCAGCTCCTCTGTCGGACCCCCCGGGTCCCGGACCACTCGGGTTGGAGGCGAGTGCCGCCAAGGCGGGAACGCCCCATCGCGGCCTGGCCACGTCACCCGAACTTCGGCCAAGGGCATGGTGGCGTATGCGCTACTGTATTGGCGATACGCCGGCCGGGGCGCCGTTCTGTGCAATCGGAACAGTTGCGAAGGACTGGTAAATCGTTCCGCCCTGGTTCGTACCAAAGAATCGCACCCCTCCGCCGGCCAGCGGGGAAGCGCCCACGTAGTACGTCGACACGCTCCCCCCGGCCGCCACGCCGTTGCACGAGGGGGCCGACCCTGCCGCCACCGCTCCGGGCACCAGCACCAGAGTATAGCTGCTCTTGTTCGACGGATCGGTGTTCAGGTCCGTGCCGATGAACCCATCCCCGCCGCCGACCGTCGGCGGCGTGCCGAGCGATACGAGTGACGGCGAGTAGAACCCATAGCCGCAACTGGCCGCGTATGTCGACTGCGCGCTATTGATCGCACGGAGCGACCCGATGGCCGACGCTTCGTTCCCCGCCATGCGGGCTCTGAGCAGACCCGGCACGGCAATGGCCGCGATGATGCCAATGATCGCAACGACGATCAGCAATTCAATGAGCGTGAAGCCCCTGTTGTCTCTGGCCGTCATGGGCACGATCCCTCCATCCACGTGTATCGTCCGTTCCGGCGGCGATCTTCAGAGGGGACAGACCCTACACCGGCATGTGATTTCATGCTCCGTCGCAAGAAGCATGTACCCATGCAAGTGGAGATCCACGATCGGGTCTACCGTGGGGCAACGGTGGGCGAAGCCTGAGAACCTGGTGTTTTACCGACAGAAGCGCGCACGGGTGAACACACTACCGAAGTGACAAATATTGCCACTGGCAAAAATTGACAACAACGAGGTGTCACCCGAGGTGATATTTCTTCAAGTAGTAGCGAAAGGATCGAAAACTCATCCCGAGCAGCCCGGCGGCCCGCACCTTGACACCGCCCGCCTGCTGCAGCGCGTGGGCCAGATACTCGCGCTCGATGCCCTGGACGTGATGTTCGAGGACAAACCCGGTCTCGGGCAATCGCTCTGGGCCATCGGTCGGCCGAAGACCGGCGACCAACGCGTCCGGCTGCGTGTGGGGTGCCGATCGTCGATCCTGCCCCGGGATGTCACCGAGGTCCAGGCTCTCCGCCTGCACCGTGTCCGTCTCTTCGAGTGCCACCGCACGCTCGATAACGTTCTCGAGCTCGCGCACGTTCCCAGGCCAGGCGTAGGTCTCCAACGCCCGCTCCGCGCTGGTCGACAGACCGCTTAGCTCCTTCCCCATCTGTCGATTGAACTTCGCCACGAAGTGCTGGGCCAACGAGAGGATGTCGCTCTTGCGCTCCCTGAGCGGAGGCACTTCCAGCTTGATGACGTTGACCCGATAGAAGAGATCGCGACGGAAATCGCCACTCTCGACCATCTTCGCCAGCTCCTGGTTGGTCGCCGCGATCACGCGGACATCCGAATCCTGCTCCGCGGTCCCGCCCACACGACGAAAGCGACGCTCCTGCAGAAACCGCAGCAGCTTCACCTGCATCATCAGGCTCATCTCGCCGATCTCGTCGAGAAAGATCGTGCCCCGCTCGGCGGCCTCGACGAGCCCATTCTTCGTGGTGTCCGCGCTGGTGAAGGCGCCTTTCTCGTGGCCGAACAGCTCTGACTCGAGCAACGTCTCCGGCAGCGCGCCGCAGTTGAGTGGCACGAATGGCCGTCCCGCCCGCTTGGAGTGGCTGTGAATCGCGCGGGCCACCAGTTCCTTGCCCGTGCCCGACTCGCCGGTGATCAGAATGGTGCTGTTCGTCGGAGCGACGCGCTTGATCCGCTCCTTCATGCGCTGCATCTGAGGGCTCTCGCCGAC
>CALBET010000465.1 GCA_937888665.1 uncultured Acidobacteriota bacterium | reverse complement strand
TATCTACCACCGAGACCAGGCTGGCCTTGTAGAAGCCGAGATAGCCAATCGACAACACCCAGCTGACCATCTTCAGCGACTCGCTCCGCTTCTTGAAACTGAACAGCGCGAACGCCAGCACCGCCCCCAGGAGCGCCACGTCGACCAGGGCGCCAGAATCGAACTGGACCACGGCGTCGTCTGTGCCTTCGTCTTCGCCGATGAGTGCATCGAGCGCAGCCAGGTCGTCGAGCGACAGCGGCTGGGGAGTCTCTGGTTGTGCGTTGCGGGCGCCCAGCACGGCCGACCCGACGGCCAGGCAGAGAACCAGCACCGCGCACAGTGCGAGAACGAAACGAGGAGACGTCTGTGTCATCGGGACGCGGCCTGTTCGGCGAGAAACTCGCGGGTGAGCCGGCGGGCGCCCTGCCGGATCGCCCGGGTCGCCGCCTCTACGGTGATGGAGGCGCGGGACACGCCATCTATATCTTCGCCCACCTCCAGCGGATCGAGCACGCGCTTCCCCCTGAACTGCCTGGGAAATTTCGGCATGTCGATAGAAAAGTACCCAAACGGCTCGTAATGGTGGACGACCCGCACCCTGGTGACGGTCCCGCCCAGATCCAGCGCGACGAGCATGGTGATGCGCCCTTTGTAGCCGTAGACGCGTGGGGTGAGATCGGTGGTGAAGAACGCCAGACCGATCAATTGCGGCTCGCGGTCCGCGTCCGGACGTGCGTAGGCACGGAAATGACGGGATTCTGTCTCTACAAGTTCGAACGTGTCCGCCTTGGGAATCAGCCGGCGCAACGCCGCGTCGTCCGCGTCTGTCACCGCACCCGGCTGCGCGCGCGCGCTCGGTCCGCAGAGACCCAAAGCACAGACCAGCACCGCGAGCGCGCGCACCGTCACTCTGGCGTCTTTTCGTCGTCGTCGGGCCGGTCTGACGCGCCACCAAGACCAGCACCAATCGCAACCCCGATGGCCACACCCACCGCGAGGTTGTCCATCGCTGCGCCCAGCGCGACCCCCAGCGCGATGCCGGTTCGCGCGGCACCCTTTTGTCCAATCGGCCATCCCGCTACTCGCCCGACGTGTGGGCGCCAACGGCGCCCGGCGGTGCCGCCGCGCCTGCGATCCGCATCACGAACGCACATGTGTGATGAGACGCCTCGGTATGAATCCTCTGCACGGCTTCGGTATCGCGCGATGATTATAGCCACGCGAGGTCCTCACTGACCGCGCGAACCGAATTCCTCGCTCTTTAACCGAAACCCGTCGGCCAGCTCGGGGTCGTCCTCGACCCCGAGTACCCGACGCGCGATGTACTCGCCCAACACAGGACCGAACTTGAACGCCTCGGCCGACCCGCCACCCAGCAGCCAGACGTTGTCGAAGTCTGGATGATGGTCGACGATGAAGTTTCCGTCCACGCTGCTCTCGTAGTGGCAGACGCGCGTTTCGTTGACGGCCGCCCCCACGAGATCCGGGAAATGACGCTCAAGCATCTGCCGCGGACGCGCGTGGGCCTCGGGAGGAATCCACCGGTCGCTCGTGTCAGGATCTGCCGGCGGACGACCGCCGGTGCGCACCCGAAATCCGCGATGGTCAGGCGGCAGTGCTGGCCACCCGGTACACCCCGGCACCCCGTAACTGGGCATGTTGGGGAACGAGAACCGTGTGTCGCCCGGTGGCACCGCGAAGTAAAACACGTGTCCCATCGAGATGCGGATCCGGTTGCCCATCAACTCGGGCATGAACTTGGGAAACCACGGACCGCACGCGAAGATGATGGCGCCCCCCGACAGCGGCGCACCACCGTCGATGGCGACGTTCTGCAGGGTCGACCCGCTCCGCTCGCCGAACGACGCCCGGCCGATCTGGATCGTGCCGCCCTCTTCCTCGAACACGCGGGCAATGGACTCGATGGCCCGCCGCGCGCGGACGACGCCGGCGGCCGGCTCGTAGAGAGCCACCGCGAGATCCTCGAAACGGACCCACGGCCACCGGTAGGCCACCTCGTCGGCGGTCAGGGACTCGTATGGCGTGCCGAGCGCGTCCCAGTGCGAACGGGTGTCCTGAATGTATTGACTCGTCTCGGCGCGAAGAATGAGATCGCCGGTGTTGAAGAACAGCCGCGGCAGCAGACGCTCGCTGCCCATCTCGTCCCACTCGGTCCACTTGCGGATGGCGTCGCCGGCCCAGCGTGTCCACAAACGCCCATGGGGGCGATCACCGTAGGAGGTTCTCACCCCGCGGGTTTCACCGCCGGACGTCTGTCTGGAATTGCCGGCACCGTAGGCATCAACGACGCTCACCCGCGCGCCCAATCGCTGCAGGTTGAGCGCGGTCCACATACCGAAGGCACCCGCTCCGACGACGACGACATCCGGAGAGGAGATGGGTTGGACCGCGGCGGAACGCCGACGTGCGGCGCCGACTGATGTTTCCGCTCCCGCACCGGCCCCGATCGCGAGCCCGGCCGCCGTGGTCACTTTGATGAATCGCCGTCGGTCCATATTCAGCCGGGGCTGCGGTGGCGCACGGCTTTAGCCGTGCGATCGCAGGCTTGAAAGCCTGCGCCGCGAAGACCGGACGATCGCAGGCCTGAAGGCCTGCGCCACGACGAAGCGACGCCTCGCCAGGACACCTAGAAGAACAGGAGTACGTCTTCTTCGACTTCGCTGATCTCGACGTGAGTCTCGAACACCGCGGTGACGCGAAACTGGTACAACCCGCGAGGTGCCGGGCCGCCAAGTCGCGAGCCATCGGCCATCGAAAACGTGCTGTTGTGGCACGGGCAGAGATAGACGGGGCCGGTCACTTCGCCGATCTCTTCCACCACCAGTGGATCAAGATCGCCCGGTTCCGCGACATCCACGTCGCACTGCTCGTGCGGACAGATGACACACAGCGCCTTGAAACGCTCGGGGGCGTTGTCGCCCTCCTCCACACGAGACACCACCCCGGTGACGCGCACCACCTCGCCCGGGTTGGCCGCGCTGGGCGGCGACACCCCTTGAGCCAGGAAACGCCGGGCTCGACCTGGCGTGGACAGCGACGCCAGCGGCACGCGTACCGGCCGCGTCAACGAGAGAAAGCGTAGACGCCGACGCCCCTGAGCCAGCACCGACCGGCCGGCGCCAAACAGCGCCAGCACCGCCAAGAAGGCCCGACGACCCAGATCAGCCACTATTGCGCGCCTCCGCCCGTCGCACCCTGTACCCAGCGCTCCAACACTTGCCACTCAGGCGCGTCCTGCGATGCCCAGTGCTTGCCACCACCGTGCCAGTGGCTCCCCCCGGCCTCCTCGGTGAGCGGGTTCGCCAGGAGTACGCTGTCAAGCGGCGCCCCGGGCACGACCAGGCGCTGAATGCGCTCGAAGTTCCGCATCGACTGCTCCAGATCGTAGGACTCGGCGCCGGGCGACAACGGTTCCAGATAGGCGTTGCCGCCGCCGCGTGAGTGGCACACCACGCAGCGAGCATTGCCCGGACGCTTGGTCAACAGAACCGGCTCGACCTGGTCACGATAGAAGTCGAAATCGAGCGTCGGCGTCGTGCTGCCGACCCACCTGGCGAGCGCCTGCCATTCAGGTTCGCTCTGCGACGTCCAGTGCTTGCCCCCTCCGTGCCAGTGGCTGCCGCCCGCCTCCTGGGCAAGCGGATTCATGAGCAGAATGCTCTCCGTTGGCGCACCAGGTACGACCAGCCGTTGCACCCGCTCGAAGTTCCGGAGCGATTGTTCCTCGTCGTAGCTCTCGCGCCCTGGAGACAGCGGCTCGAGATACGCGTTCCCGCCACCACGTGAGTGGCACACGACACACCTGGCGTTACCCGGACGCCGAGCCAGCAGCACCGGCTCGACCGTGTCTCGGTAGAGGTCGAAGTCGAGCGCCAGGGCCGGGCCGGCGCCCTGCGCGGTGGCGGCGGGCACCGACCACCACCCGATCGCCTGCGTACACAGCAGGCTCAAGAACAGTCGTACGACCGTGCGTCCCATCGACAACGTCTCCTACTGTTCCAGGTTCAGCAGGGCCGTGGCATTGCGCTTCGGCACCTGACCGACCTGAATCTGCTTGACCTCTTTGCGCGCCGCGACGTCGATGACCGACACGTAGTTGTCATGGGCGTTCGCGACGTAGAGGAACTTGCCGTCGGGCGTGAAGGTCAACCAGTCGGGCACCGTGCCCACTTTGACCCCACCCAGATACTCCAGGTCCGGCAGCGAGTAGGCGTACACGTGCCCATTGATCTTGCTGGTGGACCAGATAGAGCTGCCGTCCGGGGACACCTTGATGCCGTGCGCCGGGGCGCCCTGGATACCGTCGCGATTGCGCTCCGCCACCGGAAGGTCCGGCTGGACGATGCGACCAATCTCGACACGCTTGTTGAAATCGACCACCGCGAATCCGTGGAGGTTCGTGATCTGCACGTACATGTTCCGCGTCGAGCCGTCGGGGTTCGTGTCGAACGTCAGCGGGCGGACGCCGCCCTCGAAGTGGATGGTCCACATCGGCCGTTCGAGTTCAGTGTCGATGATGGTGGCGCCACCGCCGCCGGTCGACCCGGCGATCACGTACTTGCTGTCGGGCGTGATGAACGGGTTGTGGACGCCCCCGAGAATCGGGATGGTCCTGAGGTTCTCTTCCGCCTCGGTGTCGATGATGTCGATGCCGCCGCCGCGGCCCTGGATAGCCACATACACCCGGGTGCCGTTCCCATGGATGGCGACGTTGTTGGGTCGACCGCTTAAGGGGATGCTGTTGACCACCTTCAGCGTCTTCGCGTCCACGATGTCGAGCTCTTCGGTCGACTCATTGCTGAGGTAGAGCCGGTTACCGTCAGGTGAGGCGACCACGCCGTGCACAACCTCGACGCCCGTGATCTCGCCCACGATCTCGTTCGTGGCGGGGTCGATCAGGTGGACATTGTCTCCGGCCGAGTTGGTCTGCACGATCCGAATCGCCCTGCCCTGTGCCGCCGCCGGCAAGGTCGCGAACCCCAACGCCCCCACCGCAAGCATCGCGACAATGGCCGCCGCCGGCCGCATATTCCGTATCATCATGGTCGTTCCCATCCCTCTGAGGTAGATGTGTCTTCGCACACCGTAGTGGCGCCCCCCCGCAAAGTCAAGATGGCCGCCCACGGAACACTATAGAATGAGCCGCATGGCGGTCGCCCCCACGGCGGGGCTCGTCGTCCCGGGCGGCTCGGAATGTTCTGGCTCGCGGTCAAGGGTGGCGTCGTCCGCGTCCGTGGAACCGAAGGAGACTACGTGAAGACCCACGTGAAGCTCGTGTTTGCCGCCGTCGCCGCCGTCTGTGTGATGACCGCCTGTATGCCGGGCGCCGCATTCGCGCAGCGGTGGAGGGCCACCGACGACATCCCCCGCTACGAGGACTACCTGAAGGAAGCCCTCCCTGGCGCCGAGACGTTCCGGTGGATCAATCGCGGCACGCCCCACTACCGGGGGTACAAGACCGGACCGAACGGCGACGAAGAGCTGGTCGGTCTCGGGTTCTTCACCGTCGACTTCGCCCCAAAGGTCCGCGGGTACAAGGGTGAGATCTGG
>CALBET010000464.1 GCA_937888665.1 uncultured Acidobacteriota bacterium | reverse complement strand
ACGCGCTCAAGTCGTATGCCGCCACCACCGAGAGAGTCGCCTGCGCGGCGTTCGGATTCAATCCTGAGACGTTCGCACCGACCTATCGTCTGGTCTACGGCTCGGCCGGACGCAGCCTGGCCCTGGAAATCGCCGGGCGGCTTGGTCTAGCCCCGCACATCATCGCCGCGGCCGCCACGTTGCGGAGCGCCCGTGAGTCGCAGTTGGCCGACCACCTCTCCAAGCTCGACGACGACCGTCGTCGGCTCGACGAGTTGACGCGCGACCTCGACCGACGTCAGGTTGAGCAGACGGAGCTCGTGGCCCGATTGAAGGCACGCGAGGCCGACATCGATCGACGCGAGCGGGACAGCCGCACCGGTCGCAACACCTCGCTCGATGAGCGCGTGCGGACCGCACGGGACGAAGTCGACCAGATCGTCAGATCGCTACGGCAGCGGGCCGCCACCCTCGAGCGGGTCGCGGCCGACAAAGCCGCCAGGCGGGAAACGGCCTTGTCCACCGGCGAGAGGGGCGAGCTGAGGTCGTCCGCGCAAGCGGCCCTCGACGATGTCGCCCGGCACTTCCGAACGCCGGAACCGGTACCGGCCGCACCCGATCGAGGCGACCGCTCACGGGTTGCGGTGGGAGTTCGGGTCACCGTGTCCACCCTCGGGGTTGAAGGCGAGGTCCGCTCCCTGCACGGGACCGAGGCGGAAGTGGAGGTCCGGGGGAAACGGGTGCGCGTCCCGCTTCGGTCGCTGGAGGTCAGCGGCCCGCGCCCCGCGCCGGCAGAATCACAGAATCGCGTCGAGATTCAGGTTCGCGAGCCGGTCGGCCCACTGGACGAGCTCAATCTGATTGGCTGTCGCGTGGAGGACGCGCTGGAACGCGCCGGGAGGCATCTTGATCAGGTCCTGATGGGTGACCTGCGCGTCGTACGCTTCATCCACGGGCACGGCACCGGACAGCTACGGCGAGCAATCGCGGAGTTTCTCGGCGCTCATCCGCTGGTCCAACGGTTCGCACCGGCGGCGCCGGAAGACGGGGGCACCGGCGTGACCCTCGCGGAATTGAAGGATTGAGCGGAGGCTGACATGGGTCTGTTTGCACAATCGTTCATTGACGACCTGAAGGCGCAGGTCGACATCGTCCAGGTGGTGCAGGACTACGTCCCCCTCAAAAGGTCCGGCTCCAGCTACAAGGGGCTGTGCCCGTTTCATTCGGAAAAAACGCCGTCCTTCCACGTCCACGGGGACAAGGGTTTCTTCCACTGTTTCGGCTGCAATGTCGGCGGTGACGTCCTCAAATTTGTGGAACTGCAGGAGAAGCTGGGTTTCCAGGACGCAGTGCGTCAACTGGCGCAACGTTTCGGTGTGGCCGTGCCGGAACCCGAGACTGAGCACGATGCCGCGGCTGATGCCGAACGAGAGGCGCTGCTCACGGTGCACGAGGCCGCCTCCGAGTTCTTTAGAGAGCGTCTGGCTGACGCGAGTGGGCGGCAGGCCCGCGAGCACCTGGACGCGCGTGGCGTGACGGACGAGACGGCAGCACGGCTCGGATTGGGATTCGCGCCGCCACACGGCGACAGCCTCATTACCTATTTGCGGGGACGAAGCTACTCGGACACGGTGCTGGTGCGAAGCGGTCTGGCTGCCGCGCGCGAGGGACGACCGCTTGTCGACCGCTTCCGAAACCGCCTCATGGTCCCGATCGCGCGTGACACCGGGTCCGTGGTCGCTTTTGGTGCGCGCGCGCTGCAACAGGGCCAGCAACCGAAGTATTTGAACTCACCGGAAACCGCGATCTATTCGAAGTCTCGGACGTTATATGGCCTCCATCTGTCCAAGTCGGCCATCCGCAAGGCGGGCTACGCCGTGCTCGTGGAGGGATACTTCGACCTGGCGCAAGCGCTACAGGCGGGGGTCAACACCGTGGTCGCGTCCTGTGGCACCGCGGTTAACGAACAACAGGCGCGGTTGCTCAAACGGTTCGCATCAAAGGTGATCGTGAGCTTCGATCCGGACCCCGCCGGCGCCGCCGCGGCCGCCCGCTCCGGCGAGCTGCTGCTCGCCGAGGGCCTGCAGGTGAACGTGGCGGTTCTGGACGACGGCGAAGATCCCGATACCTGTATTCAGAAACATGGGGCGGCGCGTTATGTGGAAAAGCTACGCACTTCAAGGCCATATCTGGAATACTTACTGGATCGGGAGGCGGCGGAGCACGACCTGACTCGAGGAGACCACCGGCGGGAGTTCCTGAATCGTATGCTCCAGGTGGCGGCGCGAATCCCGGATGCCCCGTCCCGGGACCTCTTCGCCGACCGGCTCGCGCACCAGGCCGGGGTGCTCGAAGATGTGGTACGGGCCGAGATTCGTAAGGCGGCGGTGGCGCGCCGCACCACGTTGGACGTCCGACAGGTCTCGACCGGCCGGACAGTGAAGACCGCGGAAAAGGGGCTGATCTGGGCGCTCGTGCGGGACACCCGGGCGGCCTTGGAGGTCATCGGAGGCCTCGCCGATGAGGACCTGGCGGGTTTGACGACGGCGCCGATCCTCAGTACGGCACGCTCGCTGGCGGAGTGGCCGGCCGACACCGTCCTCGACACGCTCCGCGAGCGTCTCAGCAAAGAGGAGGCCGGCTGGATGGCCCGCGTCGGGGCCGCCGAGCGCGCCGTGGCCTCGGCCTCCGATTGTGGGAACGCGCTCAAGCAGCTCGGTTGCGAGCGCCAGCGCGCGACGTTGCAACACGAGATTGACCGGTGCCAGCATCTTGGCACACCGTCGGCGTTGGCCGAGATCGACCTGCTACTACAGAAGAAGCAAGCACTGTTAACGAAGCTCGAATCACTGCGATCGTGACCACCGGATGTGTCCGGCGCCGTCGGCCCACCACGGGTCCGGCGGGCGGTCCGCCGAGGAGGAACGCTCTTGTCGCTCGAAGAAAAATACGACGAAGTACGGCAACTCATCCAGATCGGCAAGGAAAAGGGGTATCTGCTCTATGACGAGGTGAACGAGATCCTCCCGGGGGAGATCACCAAGTCGGACGAACTGGACGAACTGTTCACGACGTTCGGCCATCACGGCATCGAGGTCGTCGATTCCGAACAGAAATACCGCGAAGACATCCTGCTCAACCGTCGAGGTGAGGGCTCGGACGACAGCGATTTGGATCTGACGCCGAGCGCCATCGACAAGACGAACGACCCGGTCCGGATGTATCTACGGGAGATGGGGACCGTCCCGCTCCTGACCCGCGAGGGCGAGGTCGCCATCGCGAAACGGATCGAGCGCGGCAAGCTGTCGGTCATCAAGTCCATCTCGCGCATGCCCTCGATTTCGAGGGCAGTCGTCCGGATGGGTGAGCAGTTGAAGGCCGGAGAGCGCACCATTCGAGAACTCGTCGTCTTTCAAGACGACGAGATGACCGACGATCGGATAAATCGGCGGGCCCGCGATGTCATGGCCCAGATCGAGACCATCCGCAAGACCCGACTCGACGTCGTTCGGCGTGAAAAGAAGGTCGGGACGATTCCGAAACGGGAAAAGAAGCGCTACCGACGCAACTATCGGAACCTGCTTCGGGCCCAGGCCAAGCTGTCTGGGTCCATCCGCGCCATCGCGTTCACGGAGCCGGTCAAACGTCGCTTGATCGACGAGGTCAAAGAAGCCGTCGAGGCCGTGCAGGATCGGCAGCGGGAGATTGACAGGCTCGACCGACAGTTGAAACTCAAGACACGACGAAAAGTCAAAGAAGAGGACAAACGTCAGATCATGCGGCGACAGCGTGAGTTGCGCGCGGAGATTCGGGTCCGCGCCGAGGAACTCGAGCAGCCGGCGTCGGCGCTGGAGCGGACGCTGTACGCCATCATGCGTGGCGAGATGCTGGCCGAGCTCGCCAAGAAGGAGCTGGTCGAAGCCAACCTCCGTCTCGTCGTCTCGATCGCGAAGAAATACACCAATCGGGGATTGCAATTCCTCGACCTGATTCAGGAAGGCAATATCGGTTTGATGAAGGCGGTAGACAAGTTCGAGTATCGCCGCGGTTACAAATTCTCTACCTACGCCACCTGGTGGATCCGGCAGGCGATCACCCGCGCCATCGCCGATCAGGCGCGCACGATTCGTATTCCGGTCCATATGATCGAGACCATCAACAAGCTGATCCGCACCTCCCGCGCGCTCGTCCAGGAACTCGGCCGCGAGCCCACGTCGGAGGAAATCGCACAGCGGATGGACATCCCGGTGGCCAAAGTTCGCAAGGTCTTGAAGATCGCCCAGGAGCCGATCTCCCTCGAAACCCCGATCGGCGAAGAGGAAGACAGCCATCTCGGAGATTTCATCGAGGACCGCCAGGAGGTCTCACCAGCCGACGCCGTGATCAATCTCAACCTCAAAGAGCAGACGGAGAAGGTGCTGCGCACCTTGACGCCGCGCGAAGAGAAGGTGATCAAAATGCGATTCGGTGTGGGAGACGGGAGCGAGCATACGCTTGAGGAAGTGGGACAGAACTTCGCGGTGACCCGCGAGCGGATCCGCCAAATCGAGGCCAAAGCGCTACGCAAGCTGCGGCACCCGTCTCGCAGCCGACGGCTTCGCGCGTTCCTTGAGGGCACATAGGCACGTCGGTGCCCCGGACCGAGAGTATGCGAGTGACGAGCAACGCCGCCAGCCGGAGCGGGTCGGCGGCCAGAGACGCCAAGCTGTTCTTGATCGGGCCCATAGCTCAGCGGTCAGAGCCGCCGGCTCATAACCGGTCGGTCCCAGGTTCGAATCCTGGTGGGCCCACCACATGATACGAGTCGACATGAAAACCGCTCGCGCAGACCGAGTCGGGTCCCGCCCCCGGCCAGCGCGGTCGACATTCGCCGGCTTTCTCATGGCCCGCCATCTGGCGGGCTTTTTTTTGTCCACGGCCCGACCTCCGGACCTGAACCTGTGGAGACCTGACTCACGATGTTGCCAGACCTCGAACGGCTGATCCGACTCCAACGGCTCGACACCACCGCGTCCGACGCACAGCGCACCGTCGACGCGATTCCCTCGCGGATCGACACACTCGACGCCAGGCTGACCGCGAGCAGCGCCGCGGTCGACGATGCCAAGGGTCGACTGGGCGACAAGAAAAGCGAGCGTGCGGCGGTCGAGAAGACGCTAGCGGCAGTGCAGACACGATTGTCCAGGTTCAGGGAACAGCTCATGGCGGTGAAGACGAACAAGGAATACACGGCGATGCAACACGAGATCGCCACGGCCGAAGCCGACGTGCAGCGGCACGAAGACATCATCCTTGAGTACATGTTGGAGCTGGACGACCTGACCGCGGCGGTCAAGACCGCGGACGCGGCGCTCACGGCGAGTCGCGCTGAGATCGAACAGACGAAAGCCGCGCTCCTGACCGAGCGCGGCGAGCTTGAGCGGACGCTCGCGCGCACAGCCGCCGAACGCAGCACCCTGACCGAGACTATCGGTGCTCAGGCCCGGGCGCTGTTCGACCGCGTCTCCAAGCAGCGGAATGGCATTGCGGTGGTCGAAGCTCGCAACGGACTCTGCTTGCTCTGCAACGTGCGTCTGCGTCCTCAGGTGTTCAACCACGTCCTTCTGAACACCGAGTTGATCCAGTGTGACAGCTGCAATCGGATTCTGTATCACGATCCCAATTCGAGAACGGCAGCCGCCCCCACCGTTGACGCACCGTAGCAACCCGTCCGCGAGGTCATTGACGCACTGCAACTCCCGTCCCCCCACGGGAAACGCCGGTTGTCATTCGCAAGAGGTGCTGCCGTACCGTCACCCCATGGGAACGACGTAACCACCTTCACAGGAACAACTTCGTCGTTAGGCAGGCCGCTTCGGCGGGGTGGCCGGAGGTTTGCACGGTCAACCGTGGAGGCTGACAGATGACTCAACTAGACGAATTGGTCGCGGTCAGAATCTTGCCGGCAGACCACGGCGCGCCGGCGGGAAAACTGGCTGACATCGAATTGCATTTCACGTCCGGTGCGTTGGAGGGACTGAAACTGCTTGGATTCACGGTCTGGGAAGGCCGAGGCGACAAAAGCCCCAGCGTGAGCCTGCCGGCGAGGCAGTATGTGGTCAACGGCGAGCGGCGCACGTTCACATTGCTTCGGCCGACCGGAGACGCGCAGACACAAGACGCCTTGCGTGCCGCGCTGCTGGCCGCCTTCGCCGATCAGTCGCCCCCACGCATGAGCGAGTAGGCCCAGCGGACCTGCCAGCGCGTCCTTACTCAGCGCGTTGTCGCAGGAACGAGGGGACGTCGAATTCAGAGTCGCCGCCGTCAAGGTCGAGCATGGTGTCGCCAGCGTGGTCGGCCTCGACCGGCTCGGGTAGCGGCAGCTCGAGCAGCGGACGACGGGAGACGGTGAAACGGGCACCACCACCGGCCGCCTGTTCCTGGGGCTCCTCCTGCCAGGACGCATATTGCTGAAGGTCGACGGGAGTTTGGGCCATGGCGCGCTCCACGGTCGGCTCCGCGCCTTCACGTTCGAACCCGGTGGCAATGACGGTGATCTTGACCTGGCCGTCCATCGCCGGGTCGACGACGGCGCCGAAGATGATGTTGGCGTCCTCGTGTGCGGCCGCGTGGATGATGGACGTTGCCTCGCTCACCTCGATCAGCGAGAGGTCGGTTCCGCCTGTCACGTTGATGATGACGCAGCGGGCACCGTCGACGGAGGCATCCTCAAGCAATGGACTCGAGATAGCCTGCGTCGCCGCGTCTACCGCCTTGTTGTCGCCAAAGCCGACCCCCGTACCCATGATGGCCATTCCCCTGCCGGACATGATCGTTGTCACATCAGCGAAGTCGAGATTGATCAACCCGGGAACCAGAATCAGGTCCGAGATGCCCTGAATGGCCTGCCGGAGGACATCGTCGGCCAACGCGAACGCGTCCGACAGCGTGGTTGACCGATCAGTCATGGCCAACAGGCGTTCGTTCGGAATCGTAATGACCGTGTCGACTGCCTCGCGCAGCTCCTCCAGCCCTCGCTCCGCCTGCATGGCGCGGCGCCGTCCCTCGAAGGCGAACGGCTTGGTCACCACCGCCACCGTGAGCGCGCCAAGCTCGCTGGCGAGATTCGCGATGACCGGGGCCGCGCCAGTGCCTGTCCCCCCACCCAGCCCAGTGGTGACGAACACCATGTCGGCGCCATCGAGCGAGGAAATGATCTGCTCGGTGTCTTCGAGGGCGGCCTGTCGACCGACATTCGGGTCGGCGCCAGCGCCGAGCCCCTTGGTGAGCTTGCCGCCGAGTTGAAGGCAGAGCGGCGCCACACAGTGACTCAGCGCCTGGGCATCCGTGTTGGCCACGATAAACTCGACGCCCTCGAGCCCAGAGCGCACCATCCGATTGACGGCGTTGCTGCCGCCCCCCCCGACGCCCACGACCTTGATACGCGCGCCCGTGTGTCCGGCGTCCTCGATCGTCAGTCGCGGACTGCGGTCCGCTGTCGTCGCGAGACGCACTCGCAGGTCATCAGCTCGGTTGGTCAACACTGAAGGTTGCATCTGCCCTCCTTATTCGGTCCATAGCCACGCACCAGCTCCCGGTTCGCAGGAGCCGACCTAGAAAAAATCCTTAAAGAGTCCGCGGAGCCTTCCCGCGAGATGGCCCAGGGCGCCAACCCCGAGCCCCCGGTCGAACTCCTGCATCTGATTGCGGTGGGCGTACTTGACCAACCCCACGCCGGTCGCGAACGACGGGCTGTTCACGTGGTCCGTCAGACCGCCGACATCTACCGGGCAGCCGCGCCGTATCGGCAGATCGAAAATCTGCTCGGCGATCTCCGCCATCCCATCCAACAACGCACCACCGCCGCACAGGACGATACCCGAGTGCAGTGAGCGCTCGTACCCGGCGCGACGGATCTCATCCCATAGCGCGTGGAAGATCTCCTCGGCCCTCGGCTGAAGGATCTCTGATAGGATTCGGCGCGACATGACGCGGGGCTGACGGCCACCGACGCTGGCGACCTCGATCGTCTCGTCCTCGCCCACGAGAGAAGACAACGCGCATCCACTGCGTCGCTTGGTCTTTTCCGCATCCGGAATCGGGGTGCGAAGCCCGACCGCAATATCGTTGGTGAAGTGGTCGCCGCCCATCGTGACCACGCCGGTGTGCCACAGGCTGCCCCGTTCGAAAATCGCCAGGTCAGTGGTGCCGCCGCCGATATCGACCAGCGCGACGCCCAACTCGCGCTCGTCAGCCGTGAGGACCGACTCGCTGGCCGCCAGCTGCTCAATGACCGTATCGACCACCGCCACTCCGGCGCGATTCACGCAAGCCACGATGTTCTGCGTGGACGACGTGCTGCCGGTCACGACGTGGACGTTGACCTCGAGACGTGTCCCGGTCATGCCGACCGGCGCGCCGATGCCGTCCTGATCGTCGACGACGAAGTCCTGGGGCAGCACGTGCAAGATCTCGCGGCCGGTCGGCAATGCCACACCCTTGGCGGCGTCGATGGCGCGGCGCACGTCTTCCCGCGTAATCTCGCGGTTCTTCCCGGCCACCGCCACCACGCCTCGACTGTTGAACGCCTTCAGATGAGCCCCGGACAGCCCCAGATGCACCGAGTCGATCTCCACTCCGGCCGTCAGCTCAGCCTCCTCGATCGCCTTTTTGATCGATTCAACGGCCGCCTCAAGGTTCACGACAAGCCCGCGACGGATT
>CALBET010000463.1 GCA_937888665.1 uncultured Acidobacteriota bacterium | reverse complement strand
GGTCGAACGTGTCGTCCGTGAAGAAGATGCCGGCCTCTCTGAACGTAGGGGCACCGGCCAGCGCAAGCGCGGGGGGGCCGATGTAATCGAGGTCCTTGAAGACTACAAGTCGGCCATCTTGTTCGAGCTGGAAGCGGTCGAACATGCCGCCCCGCGCGAAGCCGGGACCCTTGAACGAGAGCGCCCCGAGGCCGCCGACATACAACGCGCTGCCCCCGTCTCGCGCCAGCCGTTGTGCGACGATGTCGTAAAACCGGTCGCCCAGCAGATTCCGCCCGACGGTGGGCGGATCGAGTACGGTGAAACGGAGGTCGACCGCCGGCGCGCCGCCGCCCAGGCCCAGGTCCGCGGCCGCGACGGTGATGGCCCCGAACGCGTTGCGCGCTTCGAGTTCCGGCCAGGTGAACGCGTCGAACGCGGTGGACGGCCGCCGGGTGCGGACATCGGCGGCTCGCACGATGCCCTCCGCCCGGGCTACCACCCGCGCCGCTGCGAGCACGGTCGCATTCTCGGCCACGGCGGTCACCGTGGCGCCGCTGATGCCGTCCACGACCACGTAGCCCGCTTCCGGCTCGCGGCTGATGAGCACCCGGTCCGTGACCTGTAGGCCTTCGTACTGGTCGGTGAAGTCGTGGATCGTGTTCTCTGGGAGTCCGATCAGGACGATCGGCTCGGCATGACGAACAACCCGGACCCCGGTGATCGTGCCATCCATGTCTATCCCGACGAGCGTGTTCAGGGTCTCCCCCGAGTAGCCGGGAATGTCGACGACGTCGTCGGTCAGGAAAACGAGGCCGACCAGCTCGCTCCGGTTCGCCGACGCGTAGCCGCGCCAGTGCGTCTCGACCCGGTCGAACACGGTCGCCGCCGGCAGCACGTCCGCGAGCTCATACTCGAAGCGCCGTTCTCCGAACGGGGTCTGCGCCCCCGCCGTCTGGGGAGAGAGACCTGTCCCGAGACACAGCAGCGATATCCCCGCACACCAGCTCTGGAAACAGCCACGTCTCATGATCGGGTCCTTCCCTCCCCGGTCAGCCGGACTACTTCGCGTGGACGATCAGCCGCATCCGCATCTCGAGATGGAGCGCGTGGCAGAACGTCGTGCAATAGATCCAGTGGACCCCCGGCTTGTCGGCGATGAAGGTGACGGACTTGGTCTCGAACGGCGCGACGATGAACTGGACGCCGTAGTTCGAGAGGGCGAAGCCGTGCGCGAGGTCAGGAATCTCATCGGTGTTCGTCACGATGAACGTCACCTCGTCGCCCTCGTTGACCTCCACTTCCTGTAACCCGAAGACCGGCGCCGTGGCGGTCATCCGCGCGATGACCCGGTTGCCAATCCGCTCGACCGAGCTTTGGGTGACAGCGTCGGGGTGGTCTTCGAGGCGCACACGGTGGACAACCTTGTCTTCGATCAGGTCACGCCGAACGATGGTGACGTCGTGCGGCTCGACGTAGGCGGCGTGGTCCGCCAGCAGCACCATCTTCTCGCCCGAGATGTCGACCAGTTGGTCGTTCTCCGGCTTCAGCGGTCCGACGTTCAGGAAGCGGTCCTTCGAGATCTTGTTGAGCGAGAGCAGATACCGGCCGTCCGCGTCTTTGGTCTCCGCCATCGATGCCATCGTGTGGCCGACCTGGTAGTGGACATCGAGCCGGTCCACCACCGGCGTCTCGCCCTCTTGCGGGTTGGCCTGGAGGTCGATGGCGCGCTGGATATTCCACTTCACGATCTGGCTGTCGATGAACAGCGAGGTGTAGGCGTTCCCCCGCCCGTCGTAGGTCGTGTGGAGCGGTCCAAGACCCACCTCCGGCTCGGCCACCACGGCGTCCCGGGGTTCGATGGTGCCGGCGAACACGTCGGCGAGCCTGTTGATGTCGATGACCGAGACCGTGGGCGACACCTTGCCGCACACCACGGCGTAGTTTCCGTCAGGGCTGATGTTGACCCCGTGGGGGTTTTTCGGGACCGGGATATAGGCGGTGAGTCCCGTGCCGTCGCTGCCGTCCAGGACCGGGATGCCGTCGACGGTGCGATAGTTGCCGCCAGCCAGCGCCGCCTTGATGGCGTCCCAGTCGAACACCACGAGGTAGTCGCGGTCGCTCGCCAGCATCTCGGAAATGGTCGCGCCCCCCTCGCTGTTGTACGAGGTGGCGAAGGAGTATCGGCCGGTGTAGTCGGTGGCGGCCAGGTCGAGGTTGACCGGTGTGGTGACCTGTGCGGCAATTTCCATGCGCTCGGCATCCACAATCGTGTGCACCCCGCCGTAGCTCGACGCATCCAGCATGTCGCCCTCGCCGCCGTTCTCGAAGGGCGTTCTGAATTCGCTGTTGAGGACGACCCACTCCGTGGTCGGCGCGCGTTGCGGGAACACCCCGTGGGTGCCTTGGGTGTGTGGAATGTTGAGGGTCGCGTCCACCTCGAGGGTGTCGACGCGGATCCGGGCCAGACGGTTGTTGGCCTTGTCGTTCACGAACAGCCACTTCCCGTCATAGGTGCCGTCGACGTAGGACGGGTGCACATGGTGCGTGTCACCGGTCACCATGCCGTTCAGCATCGCCTTGCTCTCGTTGGTGATGCCCCATCCGCTGGCCGAGTCGAGGTTCCAGACCGGAATCCGCTTCAGGACCCGCATCGAGGGGAAGCCGGCCACACGCACCTCGCCCGAGTGGCCCCCGCTGAAGAACGCGTAGTACTCGTCGAGTTCGCCCGGCGCCACCTCGTGCGGGAGCGTCGTCCCTGTCGCTGCGGTCTCCGTGGCGTCTTGCGGCGGCGCCGCGGTACAGCCCAGCAGGAGACTGGTCGCGGTGGTCGCGACCGTGGAGAGCAGAAGTCGCTGTGCAGTCATCAATCGGTCTCCTCGAACGGTGAGCCCTCGGTGCCGGCGCATGCCGACAGCCAGGGTGGCGCCTTTCCTACCCAGGCTACTGACCGTAGCTCGGTTGTGCCAACATCCGTGGGGCGTTGAATCACTCTTCGTCACCCCTGCATGAGGCGCAGACAGAACGAGACGAGATCCCATCGGTCGGCCTCTTCCGGCATGGCGTCCTGATACGACGGCATCGGCGTGCCGTCGAGCCCAGTCATGAACGTGCGGTAGATCATTTCGGGTGTCGAGCCGCCCTTGACCGGACCGGACGTGAAGTCGAACGGGACGATCGCATCACCCCAGCTGTCCTGGAGTCCCGCCGACGCGGTCCCGTCCCCCCGCCCCATCTCGCCGTGGCAGATGGCGCACCGCATCGTGTCGTAGACGACCCGGCCACGCTCGGTGGATTCCTCCGACCCGACAAGGGCCGGTGCGTCGCCGATCGGCAGCGGCTCGCCTGGGCCGTCCTGCTCCCAGCGGTCCGAGAAGGTCTTGATGTACTCGATGACGCTACGGCGATCCGTTTCCGCGACGTCGGTGTGTGACGGCATACCGGAACGGCTGATGCCCTCGGTGACAATCCGCATGAGATCGTCATCGGTAGGGAGCTGTCCGCTGGGCGTGCTGCGGAACTTGAAGACGCCGGCGGTGAAGTCGCGAGGATAGGTGGTGGTGACGAGGCCGTTGGTCTGCGCACGATGGACGATGCCGATCAAGCCTTTGCCGTCGCCCTGGTCGCCGTGGCACACCACGCACCGCGAGTTGTAGACCGCCTTGCCTCGCGCGAGGTCCTGCGCCTGCGCGCCCGACGCGCTGATCAGCCCCGAGAGCAGCAGTAACGCTACAAGTGGTGGATATTTCATGACGTCGTCTCCGCGCTGGCTCCGCCGAACGGCCGGCGGCTATGCTGCCCAGCTCTAACGGAGTGCAATCCACGTGCCTGAACGCGCGAGATCGGCGGACCTGCGTGGTCTGGGCTGGGCGCCTGGCCCCTACCAGTTCTGGAGATGTACAAAAGGCGGTGCCGACCACTGGGAGCCGGGCGTACCGGGCGCCGTTCGGGAGGAGCACCAGGAACGGATGGCAGACAGGTGGAGGGACGGGCGTCGCGCGGGCTGCGGCAGCGTGTCCCGACCGAGGGGGAAATTTTCCCGCTCGCGGCTGGCTGGCGCGGGGATTATTCCCCGCGGACGCTACGGAACGGGGAACCCCAGTCGCCGCTTTCGGTAGCGGCTCCGGCTCGGCCAGCCGGTCGGTGGCCTGGAGGAGTTTGGCCAAAAGCACCTGAGGATGAAGTCGAGGTCGAGCGAGGAGTAGGCGCCGTCAGGGCACCAATCGGTCCGTCGCAATCGCAATACCGGAACCGTCGATCAGCAGTCACGCACAGGCTGCCAGATGGCATAGGTCAGGCCCCCGGCTTGATGCATGGCCGGCAGCACCTCAGATTGCAGTGCTTGCAGCACTCCTGCGCCCAGGAGGTCTGTGTCTAGGACGGAGTAAGTAAACTCGTACTCAAACGGGTCAGGGGAGGGCTGTGCCAGGACGCCGGCCGGGAGCAACATGACGCATGCAGCGACGACAGGGACGCGTCTTGTCAGAAATGTCAGGTGTCTCACGATGTGCTCCTCACTTCCCCGCCTCGCGCTTTTCGTCCGCCGCCATTCTTGGCCTGGGTGTCCGATTCGCCTGCCCCGGATGGCCCCTTTATGCACCCCACCGACCGCCAACGCACGGAACGTGACACCTCGCCCCTGTCGCCTTCGGCGATCTTGGCGGTGACCTGAGACGGGTGCTAGCGGTCAGGGCCATGGTCTGTCGTGAGGGGTCATTCTACGCCCGCCCGGTCGCCGGCTGCACTTTGCGGGGCCGGCAGGGCCTCGACAACGCGTCTTGACGGTTGACCAGGGGCCTGTCTGCCGAGCCTCTGGCCCGCGGTGGCTCGACAGACGCTCTCACCAGAGAAGGCCGCCGAGTTCGAGGCATCGGAGAGAACGCGTCAGAACCGCGACCTCTTCGACCCCGAGGTCGGCGCGAATCAGTATCGACCACGGGCAGAGGGCGGGGTGTTGTCCTACAACGAGTTCTGGTACGAGCGGGGCGTCGAGCTGACGACCGACAAGCGCACGTCGCTGATCGTCGACCCGCCCGACGGCCGGTATCCGCCGCGGACCGAGGACGCTGCCATGCGCAGCCGCGAGGACGGTGCGTATCGCCGCGAGCACCTGTACGACTCGCACCACAACCGCAGCGCGGGCGACCGATGCCTGATCGGCTTCAATGCCGGCCCTCCGATGCGGTCGGCCTCGTACAACAACAACGTGATGATCTTCCAGACGCCCGGGTATGTGACGATTCTCAACGAGATGGTGCACAACGCCCGTATCATCCCGATCGGCGACACCCCCAAACCGCCGTTTCCGCAGTTCAGTGGTACGTCCCGGGGGCATTGGGAAGGTGAGTCGCTGGTGATCGAGACCGACCAGTTCCAGGGCGGAATGCGCGGGCTCACCGACGCCAGCGTCCACCTGGTCGAGCGGCTCACCCGCCTGGACCGCAACACGGTTGCCTACGAGTACACGTACACCGATCCGACGGAGTTCACCGCGCCCTACACCGTGATGATGCCGTTCCGGCGCACCGACGGCCCCCTCTTCGAGTACGCGTGCCACGAGGGCAACATTGGGCTCCACGGCATTCTCGCGGGCGCACGCAACCTCGAAAAGGAGGGGCGAGAGCTACGGCCGTAGCCCGAGGATACCGGGGTGGACGCATGAGGATGTCCCGCGGGAATGAGCGGGATGGCGGCGCGCACTCTCCTGCGCGATCAGGGCTTCAAGTCCTCGCCGCACGAGCGCCGTCTTCTCGCTGGTGCCGGTCAACTTCGCGGCTCGCTCCAACAACGCGACGTCGATATTGAGCGTGGTGCGCATATGCGCGAGTATGTATGTCTTATGCATACGCCGCAACCGGCGGGACACTCGTAGACGCCGAGGCGGGTGCCGGGGCTGAGTGCCATATTTTAGGGAGTCGTAGGATTATTTCGGCAGGCCAGATCTATACACGCCTCACTATCTTGACGCGCTACAAGCGGAAGTCCAGCCGACTCGAGGCGTCGTAGAGCCGCCGGGCCACGTCGGTGGCTACTGCCTGGTCGAGGTAGGGAATGTCGATGGTGTGCCCCGGTGGGTCAGCGCCCGCCGTGTCGATCCGAACCCGAGCCATGCCCTGGCGACGGTCTAGCGGCGAGGCCCGCGTCGACACGGTCTGCATCTTGTCGTACCGGACCAACGTGAGCGAACGCATGAACCACCCGCTCCGAAACGCCAGGCCCCACTGCGCTAGCGCATACGCCGAGTGCTTCACCGTGAGCCGGGCATTGGCATAGGCCCAGACCGCGAGCGGGACGGTCAACAAGAGAGCCCAGCCCCCGGTGACGACGGCCAGTGGCACGGAAATCACGAGTGCCGCTGCCAGACCGACCCTGAATAGTCGTTGCCAGGCGCGAGGGGCCAGCGGCTGCCAATCAAGCGCGCGCAGGTCAACGCTGGCATGCACCTCGTTGAGCAAGTCGGGCACTCGCTCCGTGGCGATTATCGGCGCCAGCCACTGTCGCTCCCGCTTGCGACCGGACTGCCCCTGCGAGCTCATCTCGGCCCCCATGCCGCCGCCCACGGTCTGCAGTGTGACGGACTGGCGCCCGAAGAGACGGTGCAACGGTGATTCCAGTGCCTGCAGGGCCTGGACCCGCGTGGTCGGCACGGTTCGTGAGACCTTGTTGAACCAGCCGTAGTCCATCCGTAGGTCGCGTCCGGCCCGGGTGAGGGTGAATCCGTGCAGGGTGACGATGAACCAGCCGACCGAGAACACCCGCAGGAGCGCCAGCGCGAGCACGAGCAGGGCCGCTCCAGCCGCCAGGCTCCCGATGACGGTCGGCCGGTCGGCCAGGACGCCTAGCCAGCGTTGGGCGGTCCCGACATACTCCTCGGCCGGATCCATCCAGTCGAACCCCCATTGTCGCTGCCAAAAGAGGCCCATCAGGGCCCCAACCACCACCATCCCCTTGTTCGAGATGATCCCCAGTTTCGCAAGTTCCCTCGTCGGAAGTGGCGGCAGCAACGGGCGCGGGGTGGACCGGTCGGCCGCGCTTTCTCCGGCCCTGGCCGACTCGTCCGCGGGGCCGGGCTCAGAGGCCGGGCGGCCCGCGAACACCTGGGCCCGCATCTGCTCGATGGCCTCGAGCGACAACACACGGATTACCGCTTCCGGTTTCCCGCCACTCGCGGTCTCGACCCGCACCTGCGCCACCCCGAACGCGCGGTGCAGCGGGTTTTGGACCAGGTCGACATTCTGGATGCGCGCGTAGGGAATATGCCGCTCGGTGCGCGTGAACAGCCCGTCGCGGATGACGATCTCGTCGTCGGCGAGGGTGTACCGGAAAATCAGATACGTGAGTGTTGGCGGCACCGCTACCAGAAACACGGCAAGCAGCGCCCACAGCAGACCGACACCCGCCCACATGGTGCCGCCGTCACCGCGATTCGCCACCAGTAACAGAAGTGCGGGCACGACGAAGGCCTGCACGACTTTGGCGGCGAGGAACAGCGGCGAGAGCGGATGCAACCGCTGCGGCTGGCGCTCAGCCGACATCGCGCTCAGCGTCGTCGTGGTCGTAGTCGTGGTCGATCAAGAAGTCCCGAATGGCCAGGGCGGTGTTGTAGGGCAGTCCGCTGAGCGCGACCGACGCATCCTGTGTCCCGGCGGTGTGGATGACCAACTTGCCCAATCCGTACCGGCGCTGGACTGGTCCCTGCACCACATCCGTATGCTGCACGCGCCGCTTGGGGATCGAGGTCACGCCGCGCCACAGCACGCCACGTCGAATGGTGAATCCGTGTCGGTCGGTGCAGTACCGGGTGCGCGCGTATCGCACCTTGGGCCACCAGCTGGCAAAGGCGATCCAGCACGCGGTGGCCACCGCCAACACGCCCAGGACCAGCACCTTCACGATGACGGGCGCCGTCGCGAAGATGGCGAACATCAACGCGCCAAACCAGAGCGCCATCGCGAGCACGCCGACCCAAATGAGCGCGACGACGCGACCGACCACCACCGTGGCGGGGTCGAGCACGTGCTCGACGCCATCGGCGATGTCAGGTTCAGCGCCCGGCGGCTCCGACACGTGCATCCTCACGTCTTCCAACTGAACCATCATCTCGTACCGGCCTGTCCGGTTCTGGGATTGGACGCGAAGCCGGCTCAGAAAACGTTGTTGTCACCCGAGGGCGTCGATGATGATGTCGATGTCGGCCACGGTGGTGCGGGGGGTGACGATCGCCGTTCCGTCCTTCATGGTGCGAACGGTCCACTCGGTGTACGGATCGGCATCCCACCCCAGTCTTCGAGAGACCACGACTGACAGCGTTCCCCGTCCGGGGAGATGTCGAAACTCCGGTGAAGCGATCGATTCAGGAAGTCGCTAATCGGAAGCTCCACTTCGGGGTCGAGGACCCGGTATGCACCGCGTGTGGCGCCGAGCTGGAGAGACATGGCCGGGCTGCTCGCTCACAGCGTCAAGGGCTCCAGGGTCTCGATCGCGGCCGCCCGTTCCGAGTGAAGGGCGTGCCACAGGTCCCAGTCCTGCTGCAGCCCGAGCCAGAAGTCGGCGCTCATGCCGGTCACCCGGGCCAGACGAAGCGCCGTGTCCGGCGTGACGCCACGCTTACCTCGTACGATCTCGTTCAATCTCGGAAACGAGACCCCCAGGCGTACGGCGAACGCCGACTGGGTGATACCGAGAGGCTTGAGGAACTCCTCGAACAGCATCTCTCCCGGATGCGTTGGGGGCCGATGCTCAGGGAGCATCCGTGCAACGAGGCGACGGCCTTGGCGTGTCGGCTCAGTGGTAGTCCGTGATTTCGACGTCGTCGGCATAGCCCGCCTCCCAGCGGAAACAGACGCGATACTGCTCGTTGATGCGAATGCTGTGCTGCCCCGCCCTGTCACCGGACAGCCGCTCCAGACGGTTGCCCGGCGGCACGGACAGCTCGCGAAGATCTCTAACGCGGTTGATCTGCGTGAGCTTGCGACGCGCCACCCGCCACAGCGGAAGCGGACAGCGAGCCCGAGCCCTGCGGCTCTCCTTCCCGTCAAAGATGTCACGGGTCGGCTGATCCGCGAATGAGCGTATGGATCACATTATGCGTTATACCGTTGTCTCGCACCGTGCTGCCGCGTGACCCCGGGGTGGTCTCGTTCCACACTGACCGCCGCACACACGTCACGGGATTGGCACCCGCTCCAGCAGTTCCTGGGTCCAGTTCAACACGACATTGATCTGCGCGTCGACAACGACTCCCGGGTGTGGCTCGCCAGCGCGGCGGTGTTTCTCGTCTGCACGCTTGTGTTCACGGTCTCGCCGATTCGATGGGCGCATACGATCAAAATGGCGAGATCGCCATTCAGTCGATCCTGGCGCCTGTCCTGATCGCCAGTTTGTGCGCCATTGCGGTCTTGCTGGCGAACCAGTTGCTCCCCCTGTGGCCCAGCGTCATCGTCGCCCTCGGCCTGGCCTTCGGCACGCAGGTCTGGATTACCGCCTCTCGATCGCTCTGGTCGCACTCCTGGCTGCTGATGCTCCATACGCTGGCCGTCTGGCTTCTGCTGAGAGACGCCACCGGCGCACGAAGGGTGAACGGCTGGCTCCTCGGCTCGCTGATGGCATGGTCGTACTTCGTGCGACCGTCGTCGGCCATCGCCATCGGTGCTATCGGGCTGTACCTGCTCGTGACTCGCCGCGAGGCGTTGGCCGGATATGCAGTGGCGGGCCTGGGATGGCTCGGGGGCTTCGTCGCCTACTCCTGGACGCACTTCGGGACGCTGATGCCGACGTACTTTCAGATCGGTTGGGTCTTGGAGTCGTACGAACGACCGGGCGGCTCGGTCGAAGCACCGGGTCTACTGGACGGTGGTGGCAGCGTCCTGAGCTCCCTGAAGAGCCTCCTGACGCAGGGCGTGATGGAAGGCGTCATCGGCAGCTTGATCTCGCACGGGGGCTGTTCGTCTTCACGCCCCTGGTGGCGGTCGTCGTCTATCTGGCGATCCGACACTCGTGGGCGTCGAAGGCGCCGCGGTTGGCGTGCCTGGCTGCCAGCATCGCCGCGGCGGAGTGGCTGCTGGTGGCCACGAGTAGAAACTGGACCGGCGGCCATTCGT
>CALBET010000462.1 GCA_937888665.1 uncultured Acidobacteriota bacterium | reverse complement strand
TTCGCGCAGTGCGGGCGCGACTCCGACATCCGTCAACTCCACCGCCAACTTCGCCTCGTACGATTGAGTGTTCCGTTGCATCCGCCAACTGATCTCTTCGATCTGATTTGCGATCGACTTGCGAGTCGACGACGTTCGTTCGACAGCAGCATTCGCCTCCTCAAACGCGGCTCGTCGCGCTTCCGCACCACTCCTGTACGTCTCAAGCGCCGTTAGTGAGGTGGCTTTGCGCTTCTGAATCGACTGTTCCAGCTCGCCTTGAAGTTGCTGCACGACGCCGACCACACTCTGCACACTGCTTGCAAGATGGCCGACTTGCTGGGCCGTCTCAATCGCACAACGTAGCAACCTCCCGACGTTCGACCCCTGACTCAGCATGTTTGAGATGGGCTCACCGTGCTGTTCAGGTGTTCGCATCGCCTCCTCGTAGCTCACGCCAGTGCCGTCCTCCGGTTCGAGCATTGTCCAGACCTGCTCAAGTGCATCGCCGCGCCCGTACCGCTGTTCGGCTAGCAGCGTCGGATCCAGTGCCATGAGGTGCCAGATTCCGCACGCCATCATATACCGGCCACCGGCGACAGCGTCGGGGTCGAGGTCGGAGACGAAGTTCACGGCCAGCGCAGACTCGCGGTCGAAAAGGTCCTCATTGACCTCATCCAATTTGTTTGCGACGAATATGCAGCGAGCCCGATAGTGTCCATCAATCTGTTGTTCGTAGACAGCGCGGTCTTTGGAGTCGAGCCCCTTTGTCGCCGGGAACATCAGCACATGAACATCTGTCGCCTCCAGCGCGCGATGCGCTAGCGCTTCGCGCGCCCCGTCGGTGTCGCCGTAACCGGGCATATCGACCAACGTGAGCGGCGGGGCGCCGTCGAGCGCCGGCAGATAGACCACCATTCGTTCAACGCTCTCTGGTGGCAGCGGTCGGTGCTTGCGCCGCACGCCTCGCGAGCCAGCTCGCGAGGCGCGCGGCGATAGGTCATTGGCGTCGTCTACAAACTTCGGTCGCCACGGAACCAAGCCGGGAAAGATGCCTTGCCAGCGAGCGTCGCCTGAGCTCATCCCCTCGAGGCGCAGGACCCCATCGACACAGTCCTTGGCCCTGCGCGCCAACGTCTCCTCCGCAGCGTCGCACCACGTTTCGAATCGGCCTTGCCGCTCCTGCACGGCCTTTTCATCAATGTTCGCACCGCTAAATGCCAGCATTGGCGCGCTTCCAAACATGGCGCCACGGCCGCCAGAGCCGGAACGTTTCGATCCTGATTTCGCAAATTTACCCGCCCAGGCCCCCGTAATCCGCGTGCCCCAGTCGCCAGCGGGTTCGAGATGCAGGTCCACCACATTCTCAAGTCCGGATCCGTGCCCGCAGTGAATCTCGATGATGCAAGCCGTCGTCGTGAGTTGCGAGGCCGGCAGCAGATTCGGTCGACCGAGCAGCGCATTGATCATGGTCGATTTTCCGGCGCTTCGGGTGCCTGTGAACCCAATCGACACCGTCAACCCGTCAATCTGACGCCGAGCGTCGGCCACCAGCTCGTCGCGGCCGCACGCCTTCGCGAGTGGCGCCAGCACGTCAACGGCTTGGCGGAGAGTCTCTCGACATGCGGTGAGCGAATCGGTCACATTCCACTCCGTATCGTTTTCGACCACACAGACGTGCGGCTTGTGGGTTCGCGGACGTTAGAGCCAAACACTTGAGGATCGCCAGTCATCGCATCCGACTGACAGCGTCTATGGAGAGCGGTGAGGCAACTGACATGCTGTTTCAGTTTGTTTTGGACTTCCGCATGGCGCGACGGCGGATTGGCTCGCAGCATCTCCAGCGGCCAAACCTTGCATCCGAGCCACCAGCGATCCTGTCGCGAAGTGGCGGCGCCCGCGTGCATTGCCGACATGCTACTGAGCCTCTGGTATGGGGATTGCGTCGCTCTGTTGCTGTTTCGCGTAGGCACCGACCACGCTCCAAGTGTTCAGTATTGAGTCAACCGATGCTACCACAGTTCCGGGGTGAGTAAAGATGGCTCCCGCGCTGAGAACTTGTTCTTAAGACATTATTTATACACTACAATATATCAAGTTGGCTCGGTTTCTTCAGGTCTCGAATCGGCTCTAGCCATCAACTTCTTCGCCACGTCCCATCTCTGCCCCAGTGACTCGCCGCCCCCGCACTACGGGGTTCCACGTGAAACCTCGCGTTTCCACCGCAGGCAAAGATTGAAGTGCCTCTCACGGACTCCCGATCCCTGCTGATGTCCGCTGTGGGAATCAGGTCGACCAGTTGCAGCCTACGATGGATCTTGTTCCCAGTGGGCCGGGGTTCCTGGGCTGGAATGGTCGGAGGATCGACTGTCTCCTCTCCTGGGTCTATCTCGATCCGAGACTCCAACACGTGATCAAATCGGCATCTCAACCACACCAACAACTCTCGGCAACAGCATGGACCGCCTCGGCGGCAGAACGTCGGCCCGCAGCGCGTGCACCCTCCCATCAGCCAGCTGCCAGAACACCATCGGCACACGCCGATCGCGCAGGATGAAGACAGCCAGCTGGCCAGCCTCAAGCCCGGCCGGTATTTCCCCGGCGCACGCCGATCGACACGCCGTTTCGACTGACGAACCCCAGGCGAGATGACGTTGCCATGCCGCTAGCGCATCCGCGGCTCCGGGCAACCCGTCCATCGCGTCGTACAACTCTGTGGCGAGTTCCTGACACGCGGGCGCTTCAGCCAACAGGGTGAACAGCACCAAAAGTGACGCAAGCCGCTCGCCGCGCTCCACGTGAAACTTGTGGTGGGGCCGACGCAGGGCGCGGTCCAAAGTGAAGCCTCCGCCAAGGAGCAACCGTCCGCACAATACCGCGATCCCGACGATGTCAGCGTGGTAGCCGTCGTTCTCCCCGCCGCCTGAGAGCTCTGCGCGCAGCACTCGCTGGACGGAAGCTGGCGCTAGGCGAGGAATCATCTGTTCGCGCACGAAGTCGTAGACCGCGGAAGGCACAAGACCAGTGACCGGTTGACCGTCGGGGTCCACATACGCCGCATGCACCAAGTGGTCGGCCATGGCGAGCACGGCCGCGATATCCCGACACAACAGCTGCAAGGTCTCGTCCTCGGACTCAGTCACCAGCGCCTTCACGGTGCTCAGCCGCCCCGTCAGCGTTCGAACGATCTTCTCCAGCCTGGAGTTGCATAGACGACGCTCGCGGTCGACGTCTTCGATGCGCTTTCGCAGGTCGCCGGCTTCCGCGACCTTCTCGTCTTCGTTTCCGACGAGGTCATCATCACGCAAGGCGGTCTGACGGTGTTCTTGGAGCCCTCCCATGCGATTGAGCAACACGGCCAGGAGATCGGCGAGCGGGCCGTCGTGCAGGCTTGAGCCATCCTGTGCTGAAGTCATCGTGGCATCCATGAGCAGCGTCTCTGGTGGTGTGTCGCCTGAACTAGACCCGGATCGGTTGGCTGGCCGACGCGACGTACCGCCCATCGATGGGCGATGGTCGTCGTGGACCGCTCGCTCGATGAAGGACAAGAGCCTCCCGATGTCCGGACTTCTCGACTGCAATGAGGCAATGAGGAGCTCGAACTGCTGCTCTTTGTCGCTGCGCGCTAGACGTTGAAGCGCCGGGGCTTCATGCACGTGGCCGAGCCAAGTCACGCCGCCATCGAGCGACAAAGCGACGAGCGCTGGAAGCTCGCGGCGCTCG
>CALBET010000461.1 GCA_937888665.1 uncultured Acidobacteriota bacterium | reverse complement strand
CGGGCACGCGGGCGTTGCCGCCCATGAAGACCAGGCGTTTGACGAGTGGGACCAGGTCCGGTCGCTGCCGAAGGGCGAGCGCGATGTTGGTCATCGGTCCGACGGCCACCAAGGTGACCTCATGCGGATAACGCGCGAGCGTGTCGATGATGAACGGCACGGCGCCGGTCGTTCTCGGCCGGACCGCCGCGAAGCGTCCTCCATGCGGAGGGACGACCTGGTCGCTGGCGGCGAACGCGCCCTTGAACGACACGGGGCCCCAGCGCGCCTCCTGTCGTGCGGCCTGAGCCGGCGAGTTGACGAGCGGCGACTCCGCTCCGAGATACAGCGGGATCTGGTCGGCCCCGATCAACTCAAGGAGGTGCAACATGTGCTCGGCGCCCTGTGGGACCGGGTAGTTACCAGCGACCACAGTCACGCCGAGAATATCTACCGCGTCGGGCCGGCGCGCCAGCATCGCCAGCGCGGCCGCGTCGTCGTTGAACACGGCCGAGTCGGTGTCGAAGATGATGCGCTGAGCGGTCACACGTCCCTGGGCCGCTAGGGCAGGGCCAATGCGATGAGCTCGGGCACGGGGGAGCCGCCGACGGTCAACGCCACGTACTGCTTGCCGTCGAGCAGATACGTCATCGGTGTGCCGATGGCCCCTCGCGGCAGGTCGACCGACGCCAGCGGGTCGCCCGTGGATTTGTCTACCGCGATCAGTCGTGGGCCGCCGTCGCTGCCACCGGTCGTGAGCGCAAAGATGAGGAGCGTCTTGGTGACCAGCGGTCCGCTCCGGCTGCCGTCGCCGCCTAGCGGCGGCAAGTCGAGGTCGCGGAGCATTGGGTGATTGCGGATCCGGTCGCCGTCGCCCAAGGGCCGCATCCACGCGTGGTCACCGGTGTTGAGATTGATTGCCGTCATCCGCGAATAGGGCGGCTTGAAGAGCGGCAGCCCTTGGGGCATGGTCAGCGGCCGCGCATCGTCCCCGCGTCCTTCGATCACTGCCAGCGTGGCGTCCTCGCCGGCGCGCGGCTCACGGTAGTGGCGGATGCTGTACGAGTTGGTCGACGGTACGTACAGCATCCCCGTTTCCGGGTCGACGCCTGCGCCCGACCAGTTCGCGCCACCACCGGCGGCGGGTCGCTGGATCGTCCCGCGCAGGCTTTGCGGCGTGAAGAGCGGGCCCAGCCGGAACCCCTCGACGGCGTCGATCGCCATCTGACGGATCTCCGGGGTGAAATCGGCCAGGTCATCAATGATGGCGCCCTGATACTCGAATGGCGCGGGACGGGTTGGGAACGGCTGGGTCGGCCAGACCTGCTCACCAGGGATGTCGGTATCGGTGGGCACCGCGCGCTCCTCGATCGGCCAGACTGGTTCGCCGGTCACGCGGTCAAAGACGTACAGGAAGCCCTGTTTACTGATCTGGGCTAGCGCCCTGATGGGGCGGCCGTCCACTTCGATGTCGACCAGATTCGGCGCGGCCGGGAAGTCGTAGTCCCACAGGCCGTGATGCACGGCCTGGAAGTGCCACTCTCGTTCGCCGGTCTCGATGTTCAACGCGATCACGCTTTCGGCAAACAGATTGGCGCCGGGGCGATGCCCGCCGTAATAGTCCGGAGCCGCCGTGTTGGTGGGGAGATAGAGGAGGCCCAGCTCTTCGTCGGCGCTCATCAGCGACCAAACGCCGACCTTGCCGGTGACCCGCCACGAGTCCCCGCCCCACGTGTCGTTCCCGAATTCGTCACCCTGAGGAATGGTGTGGAACGTCCACTTGGTGCGTCCCGTCTGCACGTCGAACCCGCGCATCCACCCCGGTGGCGCCTCGCGCGTGATGTTGTACGACGAAATCGAAGCGGGCGTGATCACGGTGTCGCCGACGACGATCGGGGGTGACTGTACCGAGTAGAGCAAGGCATTCAGCCAGTCCCGGTCGCCGCGGCTGGCGCGAGGCAAGTCGCGCACCAGATCGAGGCGCCCGTTCTCGCCGAAGTCGACACAGGGTCGGCCGCTTACGGCGTCGACACAGATTAGGTACCCGTTCCCGGTGCCCCAGTAGACCCGCTCGGCCTCACCGTCGCTCCAGTACGCCACGCCTCGCTGGTTCCAGCGAGCGCTCATCGTGGTGGTGCCCGCTTCGTAGGTCTTGGGGTTGTAGACCCAGAGCGTCTCCCCGGTGGCGGCGTCGATGGCTGCGCCGGCCGACGTGGGCATGTTGATATACAGTCGCCCCGCTGCCATCAGCGGCGTCGCTTTGAGATTGTTCGTGTAGGGCGCTTGGCCGTCTCGCCAGCGGTTCGGGTCCTGCTCGTTCAGCGCGTCGAAGATGACGTCTGACCGAGCCGACCACTCGCCGCCGTCGGGGGTGGTCAGACTCATGAAGGCGTCGGACGATTGCCAGCGCCAGGCGATCTCAAGGTCGGCGAAGTTCGACGCGTCAATCTGATCGAGCGGCGAATATTTGGTGCCGCCCAGATCGCCGCCGTACGTGCGCCACTCGCCGTTGGCCGGCGCACCGTGTTGCGCGGCCGCCGGTGTCGCGGCCACGATCGTCACGATAGCCGCGGCCCCAATTCCGCAAGTCAGACGAGTCCGTTCGGTCATCTGGTCACTCCTCGTAGAACGTGCCTCGCGCAGCACGCCGTTACGCATTGATGAGGCGCCCATGATACCCGACCGTGCGTCGCCGATCGGTCGCGGTCTGTTTCGGCCGTCTTTTGTGACAGGGGACGACGGGATAGAATGGCGGCACTGTGACCGTCGTAACAAGGTTCCCCCGGGGCGCCGGCCGCACAGCGAGGGTCGCCGTCTGCGCGCTCGCTGTCGGCGGCGGGCTCGCCCTGCTGACCGAGTCGCCCCTGCACGGGCGCGCCGAACAGGCCACGCAGCACCCGCCGCCTGAGACGTTTCACTGGATACTGCCGGCGCAGTATCGCGAGGTCAAGGTGGTCGACCTTCATCCGGGCGATTGCTATGTCATCCGGCAGGCCGACGGAGTCGTCTACTTCGGAGAGCCGTTGCCTGACGTGCTGGAGCTTCAGCGCGAACTCGGTGAACCTTTGGCGCATCGGGTCGACTCTCTCGACGAGCACCCGGAGTGTCGGCTCACCGGGTGTGTCGACATCGCGCGCCTCACCGACGCCATCACGACCCGGTTGGTCGATTCTGGGGAACCGCGGGCCAGGCGCCTAGCCCGCCATCTCCCTTCGCCGCTCGACGGCATGCGCGGCGGCGCCTACTCTGACGTCGGCTCCGCCGAACGGCCGCGGTATCGTCGGGCGTCTGAGCAGCGGATGGTCTACCGGCATCTCCAGACCGCCGCGCGCGATAACTGCTATGAGGCGAAGGTGCCACGCACCCTGACCGTCCACATCCGCGACAGTGGCCAGCCCCGCGACCGGACCGGTGTCTACAGTGGCTATCTCTATGTCGAACATCACCACCCGGAGCCGCTCGGCGTCGTCGCGGAGAATAGTCGGGAGTTCGGGGCGCCGCCCCGTCTAAGGACCCGATCAGGAACAAGTTGATTATTCTGGGCGTCGAGGCGCCCGTCCGGCAAGGCGTGAGAAGTGCACATACCGGCTGCATGTAAGCGACGAACAACGCCGCCGGGCGGAGTGCATCGGCGGCCAGAATGGTCAAGCTATTCCTGATCGGGTCCCAAGGCAGGCGCGCGACAATGCGCGCCCCGCGGCCACGGAGTGGGGCACGGGGGGT
>CALBET010000460.1 GCA_937888665.1 uncultured Acidobacteriota bacterium | reverse complement strand
CATTGTGGCGCAGGCCTTTAGGCCTGCGATCGCACGAACGCCTCGTCAGGAAACCACCCCGGGCGTCTCTTCAGCTGGGGTCCCCACCACAGCGGCGGCTGTCACCCCGTCCGACGACCCGCCGGAACGGCGCTGGCAGTTCGCTCCACCTGTCCTCTCCCGCGAAGAATCTTGGCTTGTCGCGAGGGTACCGCGCCACGAATGCGCGGTGGCGGTTTCGCCACTGTGTCACCCGATGGTCAGGCGTCCGAATGGGGTGGTGGGGATAGTCGAGCAACATCCGCTCCACCTTCCAGACGTTACGCTCCGACAGGCGCCAGTCGTACCGGCCCAGCACCCGCAGATCCACGACCGCGTATCCGGTCAGGCGACCGGTGGCATCGACATACGGTTCCACGTAACTCAGCGCCAGTGCGCGCGCCGTCCGGTAGACCGCCTTGCGCCCGTGCAGTCCCGGGTCGCGCGATCGCCCCACCGAGCCCCACCGGCCTCGTCGTTGGTACACGAACAGCACGTGATCGAGCTGGTCCACGGACTCGAAGCTCAGTACCAGGGGCGGATAGCCGTGCTGTTCCATCACGGTCGCCGCCATCAGTACCGCTTCGAGGCAGTGCGCGGTGTGGTGACGCACGACGCCTCGAAAACTGCGGAGCGTCAAGGGTGCGGCGGCGGCGTTGTAGAGCAGCGCATTCAGATACCGCTGAACTGCAGTCGGCGTGCGCAACCGCCGCACCAGTCGGTGCTCGGCGGGCGTGAACGCCGGCGAGAGTGGCGACTGTGGCTGGGTCGAGCGCGCTGGCTCGGAGCCGTCCGGTGACTGCGATACACTCACCGCCATGCCGTCATCACCCTTGGCGTCTGGACCCGACACCGGCGTCGCCGGCGCCCGCGTTCTGGTGGGGACCTCCGGCTACAACTATGCCGAATGGAAGGGGAGCTTCTATCCAGAGAAGCTCCCCGCCAAGAAGATGCTCCCGTTCTACGCGGAACGTCTGTCGACCGTCGAGATCAACTACACCTTCTATCGCATGCCGACGGAGAGTCTGCTGGCGGGATGGGCGGAGGTCACGCCGGACCATTTTCGTTTCACGCTCAAGGCGCCCCGTCGTATCACCCATATCGCTCGGCTGCGGGGGTGCGAGGAGGCGGTGTCGGCGTTCTGCGGCGCCGCCCAGACGCTTGGGACCAAGCTGGGCGTGTTGCTGTTTCAGTTGCCGCCGTCCTTCAAGAAAGATCTGGTGGTGCTCGACGAGTTTCTCGGCATGCTGCCACCGGGGGCCCGTGCCGCCTTCGAGTTTCGCCATGAGTCCTGGCACGACGCAGAAGTGTTCGATCGCCTCCGGGCGCGCCGGTTGGCGCTCTGCGTCGCCGACAGCGAGCGCATGACCACGCCGGTAGAGGTGACCGCCCCGTATGCCTACTTCCGGCTTCGCGACCAAGGCTATCAGCCTGACGATATCGCGCAGTGGGCGGAGACCATCGCGACCGCGTCCGCTGATTGTGGCGAGGTGTTCGTCTACTTCAAGCATGAAGACGAGGGGAAGGGGCCGGAATTCGCTCGAATGCTCCTGGACGCACTTTCCGTGGGCTGAGGAGCGTGGCCACGGGGTGTCCCCACGAGCGGCTAGTCCCCTGGAACCCCCGCCTGACAGTGCTCTCGCGCGAACTCGACGATTCGCCGTTCGGCCCAGTATCCGTCGAAGCCCGCGGCGGCGCCAGCGTAGTATCCGCAGTGCCCCCCGTAGGGCGTCACCTGCACCGCGATGTGCGGGTTGGCCCTCACATCAGGATCGTCGAACTGTTCGGGCGGCACGAACGGGTCGTCTTCGGCGCTCACAATGAGTGTCGGGATCCGTACCCGGTCGATGACCCGCAGACTGCTCGCTCGGTAGTAGTAGTCGTCGGCGTCCCGGAAGCCGTGGTGGGGCGCGGTGAACCGCTCGTCAAATTCCCGCACCGTACGCACGCTGTCGAGCGGGCCCAGGTCGAAAAGACCAGGCCACGCCTGGTCTTTGCGCCGCATACGGCTCTTCAGGTTGCGAACGAAGTTCCACTCATACACCAGATTGGACCGTCGTTCGAGCGCCTCCACACAGAGTCCCAGATTCATCGTGGGTGAGATGGCCACAATGGCCTGCACCTCTGGTGGTGTGTCCGGGCCGTAGTCCCCGGCCAGTCGGAGCGCGACGTTTCCCCCCAGCGAGTACCCGGCGATGCCGACGGCCGGGAGCCGATCGAGCTGGATCAATTCCGCGATCACCGCGCGCGGGTCGTCTGACAACCCCGAGTGATACAGCCCTTCTGACAGCGCTTCGGTGCCCCCACAGTTGCGCTGGTTGAGCATGACGGCGTTCAGCCCGGCGCCATACGCCTTCTCGGCCAGCCCTTTCATGTAGTGTGCCTGGCTCGACCCCTCCAGACCGTGGAGGCCGATGAGCGTCGCATGTTCTCGTGGTCGCGGGTGCCAGTAACAGTGCGCGAGCACGCGGGCATCAGAGGCGACATCGAAATAGCGGGGCACCGGTGGGGGCAGGTGAGGAAAGTGACGCACGCGTCCCCAGGTGAACAGGGTCATCCAGTGCCCGTGCCGCAGGCGGGGGTGCGGCGTGTATTCAGAAATGCTCACCGGGAGTTCGAGATCAGGTAGCGGAGACCGGCAGGGCCCTAGCAGCCCGTGGTGAACGTCACGCGGCAATCAACGGGCGCTGCATCCGGCCGACCTGCGTTGTTCATCGGTCAAATACTGGCGGTATCTTCCCTCTTCTCGCCTTGTACTGGGCGAGCGCGGCAGTGCCACTTCAGCGTCTCGGTGCGACGTGCGACTTTCACCACGGGCTGCTAGGCTTCAGGCGCGACGCGCGTGCCAGAGAGTTTACCGCACGGGTCCGTAGATCGGCGGCAGTGCGACGCTGCGCATCCGCAGATACACGCTCAGCTGACCGCGGTGGTGAATCAGGTGATTCAAGACGAACACGCGGAAGACGGAAACACGCGGGAGGGCGAAGACCAGCGCGCCGCTCCGCTCGAGCATCCAGTCGGCGGTCAGTTCTGCGTCGAGACGACCTAGCAGCCCGTGGTGGAAGTCCCGCGTCGCACC
>CALBET010000459.1 GCA_937888665.1 uncultured Acidobacteriota bacterium | reverse complement strand
GGGTTCATGTGGAACGACGGGTTCATGTGGAATGACGGGTTCATGTGGAACGACGCACTCACCGAGAGCATGTCGATCGACACCTGGGTGGACCAGCAGTGACCACGGCGCACGGCGCTTCTCAAGGAAATCACCTATGACGATGAGCAATCGCACGGTCGGGACACGACACGCCGCCGCATCGGGCGACGAGACTGGGGGCGGGCGGGTGGCGGAGCGACGGCGCGGCCCGCAGCGCTCAGGCCGGGACCGACGACAACAGGACATCGGTCCGTCGGGGGGGCCGGACACCGAAAGACGCACCGGAGTCGAGCGCCGGCAGGGCGAACGCCGGCGACCATGACGACTCGCGGGGGCTAGCCGGCTGGGCTCGGCTCTCGCGAGGGGTCGAAAAACGGCCGATCGCCCTTGATCGTGACCCGATAGCCGTGGCGCGTCTGGGGGTAATAGTCCCAAATGGCGTGGTGCTGCGTGCAGCGGTTGTCCCAGAACGCCACCGAGTTCCGCCGCCAGCGGAATCGGCACTGAAACTCAGGCTGCGCGCAATGTCGCACGAGAAAACCGAGGAGCGCCTGGCTCTCGGCCGGTTTCAACTCCTTGAATCCGATCGTGAATCCCTCGTTCACGTAGAGCGCGGGGCGGCCCGTGACCGGATGAGTACGCACGGCAGGATGCTCAGCCGCGGGATACGCCCCATCTCGCAGGTTGCCCCCCCCGTATCGTCCCACGTAGTATTGCCGGCCGTCATGCATCGCGGTGAGTTCGCTCACCAAGCGCTGCATGTGGTCCGACAGCGCCTCGTAGGCGGCGTACATGCTGGCGAACAAGGTGTCACCGCCTGACGTCGGGACCTGCTCCACCCGCAAGATGCTGCCCAGTGGCGGCGTTGTATCGCACGAGACGTCAGAGTGCCACGTCTCACCCGCTACGAATGTCACGGTCGCGTCCCCATGCACCACCAGAATCTCGGGGTGCTCACTGTCCTTGGGCGCCGCGGGGTGAATGTGCAGGTCGCCGAACTGCCGGCCTAGCGCCTTGTGTTGCTCAAACGACAGCTCCTGATCACGGAAGAACAGCACGAGGTGCGTCATCAGGGCATCGTGGATGGCCTGGAACGACTCTGGGGAGAGCGGCGCGGCCAGATCGATGCCGCTCACCTCGGCACCAATCACAGGGGACACGGGATCAATGTGCACAGTAGGGCTCCGTCAGATAGCTATTCACGGAGCATATTGTCTGTTCCCAGCGGCGTAGTGGCAAGTCACGGCAACCGATGCTCAACCGCGGCAACCAACTCGGCAGCCAAACCCCACCCTCAAAAACGGTATCGCTGTTTTAAATCGAGACACTAATTATGAATGACCAAGAACCGGCGCAATTGATGCGTTTCAGGCTTGAAATAGGACGCAATCCCGAGAACTACCGCGAAGACACCACGCCTCCACGACCGATTTACCGGCCCCGTCGCGCTACGTAAGACGAATTGGTTTGTGGCCGGTATCTTGGTAAGCCGTTGCAAACAGGGCGCATTTGGCACACCACCACCTGCTACGCCTACACCCATCACCATCGATCGTCTCAGAATAGAACAAGCCCGTCTGTCAGTTGGCGAACAAATGGGGTCATCACTACCTAGACAAAGATCTTTATAACGCCATAAAGCCTTGTTAGTTAGCTAGTTACAGACATTTATGATTTTTCGGTCGAACCTGGCTGGCTTCTTGCGTTTTGAGCTGTCGCGGAGGGGGTGACTGAGTCACCTCCTGAAGCAAATTAATGGCAACGCCAGCGATGGACACCCACTCCCCCCGGCCCGCGCCTCTCCCGGTGCGAACCCGCGCGCAGCGTGCAGACGACCGACAGACAGACGGAGACCATGTCGATCAACGCCTGGGTTGACCAGCAGTAGCGGGCATCGTGGCGGCAGACATCCTTCACGTCTGGGATGATGGGCGTGCAATAGACCGGGCGGGCCATTGGCGCTTCTGGAGAAGGGGTTGCCGCCGTGCACCACAGTCCGAACTCGATTCTGTTGACGATGCCCCACTAATGCACACGACAACAACCGCGGTCTTCTGAGGCGTAGCTGGACCGGCTGTCAACTTTCGTCGCACAGCCTGTCCTTGAGGTCACTGACAGAGCACGCGTTAAGAAACATGGTGTCCCTCATGCCAACCTGGCGAACTTATTGCTTTAAGGAAAATATGAATCTCTTCACCAGAGCTGTCGTCACATACGCCGCCGTGTGTTGCCTTCATACGGTCGTGTATGCCCAATCGGCCGGGGAACCGCAAACCGCGGTGCTGGTGCAGGGGTCCAACCTGGACGCGGTTGTCGCCGCCGTGTGCGCCGTGGGCGGCGAGATTACCCACGAGCTCGGCATCATCAACGCCGTTGGCGCTCGGTTGACGCTGGCGCAGGTTCGCACGTTGGAGGCAAACGACGACACGTTGCGGATTCGTGCGGACCGCATGGCCGAGATCGACAGCCGACAGCCGGTGGAAACACAGGCGGAGACCGCCGCGGGCGGCCCGGCGACCCAGGGGCCGTGCGCGCCGAACGACGCCGACACCGGGAACGACGAGACCCAGTCGACCGACACCAGATCCGGACAGGCGCATAAGCGTGCCACCGGCGACAAGGCAGTGGCTCCCTGATGACCCCGTTCACCCCCAAGTCCCACGCCGCGTCATGCTCCGGCTTGACGAAGTTGACAGGGCTGCTCGCCCTGACCCTCGGGCTCTGCGCCTCCGTCCCCGCGAGCGCGCAACCGGCGCCGAATGTCAGGTTCGGGCACCTGTCGGTGGACGACGGCCTCTCGCAGGAAGCCGTGCACGCGGTACTGCAGGACCGGCAGGGCCTTCTGTGGTTCGGTACCCAGGACGGGTTGAATCGGTACGACGGCTACGACTTCACGGTATTCAATCACGACCCCAATGACCCGACATCCCTGGCGACCGGTTGGATCTGGTCCCTGCTCGAGGACGGAGAGGGGAACATCTGGGTAGGCACCGTCGGCGGCGGGCTGCATCGGTTCCTACCCGAAAGCAACGCATTCGAACGCTTCGTCACCAACCCGTCCGACCCGACCAGTATCAGCCACGACACTATTCGCGTCATGTTCGAAGACAGCGAGGGCAAGCTGTGGATTGGCACCGACGGCGGAGGCCTGAACTGGTTCCATCCCACCACCCGGACCTTCACCCGCTTTGCCCATGACCCGTCGAATCCAGGGAGTCTCAGTGACGACCACGTTCGTGCCATCACCCAAAACTCCAACGGTAGCTTCTGGATTGGGACGGACGGCGGCGGCATCAACATCTTCGACCCAGAAACCAGCACCTTTGCGCACCTCCGGCACCAGCCCGATACGCCCGACGGCCTGAGTGACGACCGCGTGCGCGTCATTCACGAAACGCGCGACGGCGCCATCTGGGTCGGCACGTACGAGAACGGGCTCGACCGGTTCGACCCGGTGACGGAGCGTTTCACCCACTTCACGCAATCGACACCGGGGCCGGCTCCGCTGGTGGGCGAGCTCGTGCGCGATCTGTTTGAAGACTCGACGGACGCGCTCTGGGTGGCCACCGACGTGGGCCTCAGCCGCTGGATCTCCGACGCCCGGGGATTCGCCAACTTCGCCCACGATCCGGCGGAACCGGCAAGCCTGAGTGACGATCGGGTCAACACGATTGTCGAGGACGCTGGTGGGCTGCTGTGGGTGGGCACGCACAAAGGCGTGAACAAGTGGAATCTCGCGACGGGCGCATTCGAATTCTACCGGCAAGATCCGAACGCACCCGACGGTCTGGGTAGCGATGTCATCAACGCGTTCACGGAGGACACGCGCGGCAACATCTGGATCGGAACCTACGGCGGTGGTCTGTCCAGGATGGATGCCGAGACCGGGGTCATCACACGGTTTACCCATGACCCGGACAACCCATCGAGCCTCGGCGACGACCGGGTGATGGCCCTGTACGCCGATGACGACGACCACATCTGGATCGGCACGTTTGAAACCGGTCTCGACCGGTTCAACCCACGGACCGGGCAGTTCCGGCACTACAGCCACAACCCCGACCAGGCGACGAGCCTGAGTGCGGACGGGGTCACGGTCATCAAAGGCGATCCGTTCGGCATGCTCTGGGTCGGCACCTACCGGGGCGGGCTCAACCAGTTCGACCCCAGCACCGAAAAATTCGCGCGATATCGACACGACCCGGACAATCCCGCCAGTCTGGGCAGCGACACCGTCCTGGCGCTACACCAGGATGAGACCGGCGCACTCTGGGTCGGCACCGACGGCGCCGGGC
>CALBET010000458.1 GCA_937888665.1 uncultured Acidobacteriota bacterium | reverse complement strand
CAGCATCCGGGCGACGTGGTTCGAACGCGTGCCAGCCGGCGAGGTTGGCGGACCGAGGGAGCATGCCACGCGCATGACTATCTCGATCGATCGGGCCGACATGTCTCGAACGCGCTCGGCGCTGTATGCCCCGGGGAATGTGCCAACGGCAGATCCACCGGAGACAGCGTGGACCGTCATTGGATCGGGGTAGAGTGAGGAATTGGGTGAGAGCCGGCAGGGGCGCTCCCGATGGCTCGGCGATGCCGTCCACCGTCGCGAGGCTTTCGTGCGGAAGTAACAGATGACGACCTCTCAGTCTGGCGACCAAGAGCCCATCCGTGTCATGGCTCTCCATGCGCTGCTCTACTGCGAGCGCCTGTTCTATCTGGAAGAGGTCGAAGAAATACGCGTCGCTGACGGGTCGGTGTACGCCGGGCGAGAGCTTCACGAGTCTCTCGCGACCGAACAGGGAGACACCTGGGATTCACTGGAGTTACACAGCTCCACTCAGGGACTGTTCGGCAGGGTCGACTGCTTAAAACGGCGCGATGGTCACTTCGTTCCGTATGAACACAAGCGCGGCAGGTGCCGACGGGGCGAGAACGACGAACCCTTGCCGTGGCCCAGTGATCGAATTCAGGTAGTCGCCTACGCCTTGCTGCTCCAGGAAAACCTCGGTAGACCCGTGTCAGAAGCCCGCATCAGATATCATGCCGACGACGTCACGGTTCGAGTGCCGGTCGACGAGTTGGCGCGCGCAGACGTAAGAGCTGCCGTGGCGCGTGCCCAGACCCTACGCCACACATTGGACCGACCGCCGATCACCGAAAACGAGAACCTGTGCCGCCGCTGCAGTCTTGCGCCCGTCTGTTTACCAGAGGAGGCGCGGCAGCTTGCTGATCACAGCCATCATACGGTGCGCCTGTTCCCGCCCGATGATCAGCGTACAAGTCTCCACGTGCTTTCTCAAGGCGCGACGGTTGGCCGCAGCGGCGACCGCGTGGTAATTCGACCGCGCGGCGGACCGGAATCAAAGCATCCCAGTCACGAGGTGTCGTCGCTCCTGCTCCACGGATTCACCCAGATCAGTAATCAAGCTATCCGGCTGTGTGTCAGCCGCGGGATCGCCGTGCATTGGCTCGGCACCGGAGGCCAGCATGTGGCCTCGCTGACGTCGTCAGTTGGTCAGGTGCAGCGCCGCGTCCGGCAGTATCGGGCTCTCTGCGACTCAGGGAGCTGCTTGCGTCTAGCGCGGCAGCTCGTGCTCGCGAAGGTGGAAGGACAACGTCGTTTTCTGCTGCGAGCTACGCGAGGGCGGGCAGAGCGTCGGGCCGAGATCGTCGATGAACTTCGCGGCGTGGCGCGCGCATTGGCGGCGGTGGTTCGTGCCGAGGACGTAGACACTCTCCGTGGCCACGA
>CALBET010000457.1 GCA_937888665.1 uncultured Acidobacteriota bacterium | reverse complement strand
GTCCAGGAGGTCGCGTGAGGCGGCTGCTCAGTTTCAGATCCACACCCGCCTGGACCTCGTCGGGGACGGCGAACGCCGGAACGTCGGAGGATCGTGCCTCCTCCGTCCTGGCTATCGCCGCCTGCCAGCGGCGGGTGACTCGGTCGAGGGCCGGACCGGCGTTCGAACCCGGAATTGCGACGACCCGTCCGCCGAGCTCCTCCTCAAATGCTCGCCCCTGGGCTCGCTGTGACTCTCGCGATGCCTCGAGCAGTTCGGGGTCGCGGTACAGCGCTCGCGGGGACTGTTGGCAGCTGAGGGCCAGTTCGTACAGCAGGATGCCGGTGGCCTCGGCGGGAAAGACGCTGAGAGGCCCAGAGGGCATCAGTCCCCCTTCGAACGGAACGAAACGGCCGACCAGGACGCCTTCGTCTGGGGCCCTGTCCAGCCAGCTTTCGCCCAGGTTGCTCCACACCATGAGCTCCTGGTTGGTAGCGAGATCGCGGACGCTCAAAGCGTCGTCGGTGTGGCCGATGATCGTCGCTGCTGTCTCGACCCAGCCAAGCCACCCTCGCAGCTCGTCGACCTCCCAGGCTGCCAGTCGATCTGCGAACTGGTCGAGGAACCACTCGATGACCGGCACCCCGTCGTCATCAGAGCTGTAGAGGAATCGATCGAGCAAGGCCTCGAATCGCCGCTCAGCCAGCGGGCCCTCGCTCGACTCCAAGAAGCTGAAGTCCTCGCGCTCCGGGGCGAACTCGCTCGAGCCTGCGAAGAGGACCAGTGCTCTCTTGATCTCTCCCAGGCGTACGAGCCGCTCCTGCCGGCCTGGTAGGTCGCGACCGGGTTCCAACTGGATGTCGGTCGCGACGATGACCCGGCCCAGTGGCGCGTCCACCCAGGTCTCGATGGCGTCGTCGTCGCTGAATTGGGCGATGAAGGTGAAGCCATCGGGACCGACTGCTCGCTGGAGCTTCCTCAGGATTCGCTCGGTCGGGTCGTTGGGCCCCTCGACGAACCGCGGGCGGCCGTCTCTGTCGCCCGGCCTCGTCCGCTCGCGCTCGGACTCGGTGGGGGCCACTCCCGCGAGGAGCTGTCGACCCACCCCGAAGTCTCGGTGTGGCTTGAACCCCAGGCCGTTGGCGAAGGCGACCGCCTGGTCAACGAGAGCCACTGCCAGCCCAGGCTCGATGTCGACGAGACTGAACCGCTCCCGCAGGGGGGTCAGCCATTCGCTGACTCCGGAAGGATCGAGGCCCGGCAACAGCCCACAGTTCTTCACTCCCAGGCAGCCCCGATCCACGAGCAGGGTCGCTCCAACCAGCTCCCCGCGCCAACGACGCGCGAAAGCGACTACGACCAGACTGTCGGGGTCTTCCCAGCTCGCGCTCATCTGGCAAACCTCGACGGGGCCGGCGCTGGCTTGCCGGAAGAGGCCCTTGGGTCCCAGGTGGCTGGGGGAGCGGGCCTTGCTGGCTTGCCGCTGCTTCGCCTTCGCGCGTGCCCGGCGTTTCTCCTTGCGCGGGCGCTTCTGTTTCCTTGCCATGCTGCTCTCCGCTGGCCGCACGTCGGAGCTGCGGCCGGACGGTTCATCACGAGGATTGCCGGGCGATAGTAGCGCCTGAGGTACACCAGGGCACCGGTGCTGGGACGAGGGCAGCTGTCGGGTTGTACGGCGCGCCCGTCACTCACGGCTCCGCTTCTCCGCCGTCGCCCGACTGCGCGCGGCGTCGACGGCCGACAACTCGTCGAAGCTCGTCGAAGGTGGCCTACGCGATCCGAGAACAGCCAGGGGCGGGGAGACGCAACCGCAGCAATCTCGGGTGGATGCGGAGTTCGATTCCCTCTCGGGTTGAGGCTCGTGAGGCCCGAATTGGCCGGATCCAGAACGCACAAACCCCCGGAATCCTTAGACTCCGAGGGCTTGCTTGATTGGTACTGCGAACGGGACGTTACTCCAACTGGCTGGCTGCCCGTGGGGAGGCGGTCAGCGCGCCGCTCAGGGGCCTGACGGTGCGAGAGCCGCGGCGATGTAGCTGATCTTCTGGACCAGGCGATTTGCGTTGTCGGGGACGCCGACGAAGCCATGGTGCTCGTAGAACGCCGCTGCGCTCGAGTCGATCGCATCGACCACCACGACGCGAGCGGCCGCAATCTCGGCCGCGGCGACCGCACGGGAGAGAGCGTCCCAGAGCAACTCGCCCCCGAGCCCGCGGCCATGCAGCGAGCGGTCCAGAGCCAGGCGAGCGAGGAGGACCGCCGGGATTGCGTCGGGGGAGCCCCGGCCGACTCGGCGCGGGAGGTCCGCACGGACGACGAGGTGAGCCGCCAGGCTGAAGTACGCGACGACCCGACGATCTCCGGTGTGCCACACGAAGGTCCGGGCCGTCCGCATCGCTTGCGCATGGGCAGCGTGTCCGACCAGCCAATGATCGAGGGCCTCGACCCCGCTGTGGAAGTCGGCTGGGTGATGGAGGCCCGCGAGCGGTTCGGAGACGAACCCGGTCACGTGCCTACTTCTGCTCCACCTGTCGGCTCGCGGCCGCTCGGCGACTCAACGCGGCATTCGGCCGTGGGGCCGAATCGAGCGCGTCCCAGAGGTCGTCGAAGAAGTCCGACGGCACCACGGTGGCGGAGGAGGAGGCGATGACCTGCTCGGCGCGCTCGGCTGCGGCATCCAGGACAAAGGAGCTCAACGACTGCCGGCTCAACTTGGCGGCATAGCGGATCCGCTGCTCGCGTTCAGGTGCCGCGCGGAGTTCGATGCGGGCGGTCTTCGATACCATGAAACGTGCTCCTTGTACGGAATATGTACGGCTCGCCGTCGCGGCTGTCAAGGACCATGTCGGTCCGCTGGCGTTCTCAGCCGGTGCACCGCGCAGGACTCTGTACCCTGCAGGTGATGAGGCAACAGCTGAGTGGTCGAGGTGGTGGAGCGGTCTGGGATGGCGGCGGCTGTCTTCTGCCGTCCTCGTCCTCGTGTGGCTTCTCGCAGGCTGCGCGGAGGGCGATGAGTCCGGCGCGGCGCGCGAGTCCGATCTCCGTTCGGTGTCCGGCGGCGACCTGCCCGACTCGTCCATGTCGGTGGCGGCGAAAGCCTCCGTAGCCCCGGCCTTCCCAACCGGGTCGGACAGCGGGATCCCTTCCGCTCGGGTCCTGGGCCGGACAGAGGACCGCCTTGCCTCTCGGACCGGCCGCGAGGTCCCCTCGAGGAGTACGACGCCAGGAAGTACGAGGTGACCGAGGTCCGGACATCGGGACTCTGGACGCCGCCGCGACGGCGGTCGTGGAGACACCGGACGGCCGCCGGATCGACCTGCATCTGGGGGACCGCCTAGGGCTCCGTTGCGCGGCAGTGTGGGCGATCGACGACGGGGAAGTGGTCTTGACGGAGGAACATCGGGATGCCTTGACGCGGGTGCTGCTCTTCACCGAGATCAGGCTGCCCGTGCAGCAAGGCCCGTCGGGCGCGGAGTGATCGGCGGCAGGTCCTGGAGAACCGACTGGCGTTCCCGTGTTCACAGAGAAGGCAGCAATCCTCGTCTGGAGGGTTGCGCGGTTAGAGTCCCCGACGGGTCGACTCGCTGGAGCCGCGTCGAGCCGAGATCCAGAACGCACAAGCCCCCGGGATCCTTAGATTCCGAGGGCTTGCTTGATTGGTACTCCCAAGGGACGTGCAAGTTCTGGTTGGAGAAATCGTGAAAAGGCTGTGATAACAGCACTTTGGCGTGGAGGCTCTTCCCGGGTCTGAAACATCGAATCCCGTCCATTTGAGCCGGTTCGCCGATTTCGTGTTTACACCTGTCTACAGCAGGGGCGTTGGTACTCCCGATTGGCGTTCTGGTTGTCGCCGCCCGTGAAAGTGTAAACGGCAGTGGCGACGTCATACGTTTACACCTCGAATCGAGGTCGCCGCTCGCTCTTCAGGCTCCCGCCACCTACCGAGCCACGGATCGAGCACCCCCCGGACGAGGCTCGAGCGTGACCCAGCTCCAAACGGGCGTCCTCCGCCCACGGGGCCTGCGCGCGCCACTGGGTGATGTTCGCGGCGGGGCTCACAGGTCCGGCTCGACTTCGACGTTCACGAGAACGTTCCACCGGGGGTCCCGGGGGGCTCCGGCGACCTCCCGCCAGGGCGCGAGCGCGACA
>CALBET010000456.1 GCA_937888665.1 uncultured Acidobacteriota bacterium | reverse complement strand
AACAGCGTCGATACAACCAGGTCCCCCCCATGAGCGCCAGCGCGCTGAACAGGAGTGTCGGGGTAAAGCCGTGCCAGAGGCCGGGAGCGAACTGGACGGTCGTCCCCGTCACCGCCGCGATGGCCGGCTGGAGGATCCAGCCCGCCGCAGCCGGTACCAGCCCAGCCAGCAGTCCGCAGGCCGACAGCAGCAGCGCTCCGAGCCAGAGCTCCGGTGGACCTTCGCGCGCTCGCCTCAGCGTCTCCGGGCGGGTACCCCAGAACGGACTGAACCCGACTAGCAGACCGAGGGCGACGAAGAGGGTCATGGTGACGAGCGCGACTATCGCCACCACCGGCATGAACGCCGGCGCGTGGAGCGCTGCATCGAACACCAGTTCCTTCCCAATGAAACCGAGCATGGGTGGGAACCCCGCCATCGAGAGCGCTGCGAGCATTGCGGCCGTCGCCGTCATCGGCATCAATGACCGCAGGCCGCCCAGTCGACCGAACTCTCGTTCCCCCGTCTCGTGGGCTACGGTACCGGCCGCCAGGAACAGTGCCGCCTTGTAGAACGCGTGGCCGAGCAGAAAGCTCATGGCGGCGGTGGCCGACAGCACCGTGCCGGTACCCAGCAGCCACATCATGGTACCGAGGGCGCTGACGGTGGAGTACGCGAGGATCCGTTTCAAGTCGGTTTGACGGGCTGCAAGGACGGCGCCCACGATCATCGTCAGAAGACCGACCGTGCTGACCACGCCGGTCCAGATCGCCGTTCCGCCGAGAATGGGAGTCATTCGGGCGACGAGGTAGACACCGGCCTTCACCATGGTCGACGAGTGAAGGTAGGCGCTCACCGGGGATGGAGCCTCCATCGCGCCGGGGAGCCAGAACGAGAACGGCCACTGTGCCGACTTCGTGAAGGCACCCAGCAGAATCAAGCCCAGGCAGATCTCATAGCGCGGATCGATCACGATGGCACCAGACCGGCCGACCAATTCCGACAGCTCGTACGTGCCGCCAGCCCGTGCCAGGAGGAGCACGCCGGCGAGCATCGCCAAGCCACCCAGGCCGGTTACCAACAGCGCCTGGAGCGCCGCCGCTCTGGCTGCGGCGCGCTCGTGGTCGAATCCGATGAGAAGATAGGAACTGATGCTCGTCAGCTCCCAGAACACGAAGAGCGCCAGGACGTTGTCGGCCAACACTGTGCCCAGCATCGCCGACATGAAGAACGCGAGAAAGGCGAACAGACGCCCCCGCCTGGGGTCGCCGGTGAGATAGGCTCCCGCGTACAGGAAGATGAACGTTCCGATGCCCGTGATGAGGAGCGCGAAGAGCAGAGAGAGGCCGTCCAGGTGAAATGAGAGCACGAGACCCAGGCTCGGCACCCACGGAGTCACCGAGACGACGCCCTGTCCTCGTATCACGGCTGGGGCCAGTGAAACGAAATAGACGAAGAGCCCAGCCGGGACAGCCGCACAGACCCACCCGGCCGCCCGGCCCGTCAGCCGGTCCAGCGCAGGCGCGAACGGGACAAGAGCCAAGCCAGCCAGCACTGCAGTCAACATGCTGGATGCGATCTGCGCACGTGCGCACGAACCATCGCGGGGCCCTCGTCGATCAGGGTACCGTTGGTGATGGCGAGGAGATTGTCTCCATCTAGGAATGGAGGCTGTTGGCAGGCTGACAGGGCAACGAGCAGCGTCACCGTGACGCAGCGAAGCGCGCATGGCCCCATGACCATCATTCTATCCGAGGTCAAACCGCGACAGGATGGGTCCTGCCTGGTCGCGCAGCGTGGACTGAGGTCCCACCTGGAGCGGACCGGATCCCAAGCGCAGCGGCGACGGCTTGAACCAGCGCGCCGGGGGAAGAGACAGGGGAAGAGGCCCCGGGGACGCTCTTCCCCCAGGCGACAGCCTTGGAGTGGGCATGCAAGCGAAGCGAAGTGACGCGCCCGGTAGTGCCGCAGGGCGCCCCGTTAACACTTGATGGGTATGCACTTGCGAGTATCGGTATCCCGGCGCGCGCCTGCGATCGGGCGGCGGTTGCTGCCGCCCGCTCCACAGCCGCCAGTAACGAAGCCATGGCGTGAGCGACCCCCCTCTGGCCGCCGCCTGGCGGCCCCAGACCTGGCCCCGGGGGGTCGCTCACGCCATGGCTCGGCACCCACATTGTTCCGCACCGTCTGGCCCGTGACGGCGCCGCCCCTCGGACGCGCTGTCCCGCCCGCGAAAGTGTCGCCGATCCGCCGCACCGAGTGCCCGATCCGTCGCGGCCGTGTGTCCACATCGTTCGGAAAGGAGTGTCCATGTCCTTGATCTAGCCTCGTACTCGCGGCAAGCGACTGGTCAGACATCGACCACTCCTCCACTCTCACGCCGTAACCCATTGAAAATAAAGTGCCGAGGGCGGGGATCGAACCCGCACGAGCCTAGGGCTCACAGGATTTTAAGTCCTGTTTTGTGGAGCTTCCTGAAATTACATGAAACAACGATATGTCCATAAACACCACAAAACAAGGTGTTTGTCATGCTACCCTGTTTCAGGCCATTTCACTGAGTTTCGTCTGACCGCTAGCCCAGCGCTAGCCAGCATTTAAATCCTGTGCCGCGAGTAAGTCTCACCGATCGCTTCGTTTCCGGCGTCAAGTCCGACACCCGCAAGAACCACTTCGACACGAAGGCCACGGGCCTCGCCCTGCGCGTCGGCCCAAGCGGCATCAAGACCTGGTATTTCATCTAC